>NZ_FOTL01000005.1:81756-108759 GCF_900114585.1 Methanobrevibacter olleyae
TAAAAACCCAATCAATCTAAAATTTCACGCCCAGATTTATCTAAAAATCCAATAATCTTAGATAAGCTATTCATATTCTGATTTGAAATAACAACATCTTTATGTGCTTTTTTAAGTAAAAATGGGTAACCTTCAGTTGAATTTGATTTAATAACCCTAAGAACTTCTTTTATATCTTCTTCTTCAGCATGATAAGGCAATTCAATTTTAATAATGTTTTTATTATCTTCAAGCCTTGCAAAGAATATTGTAAAGGAAAGCTCCCTAAAGAATTCATTTTCAATAGGAAAATCATGTTTTGTTTTATAGGTTACTTTTCTGCGATAATATTCAGAATAACCTTGTTTTTTTGTAAATCTATCTAAAATAGCCATATCAGGAATATTTGCATGGAATATTTCATTACTTGATGATGTTTTAGAAATTGCAATGATCTTTTTTCTATTTTCTAAAAGATATTTTAAAGCTATCAAATTTTCTAAACTTTCTAAAAAGCTAATTAAAGCATATTCATCTATGTTTTCATCTTCAAACAGCTCTTTAAACTCATTCTTAAATTTGTATGAAGATAAGTTTAATTCATTTGATTGTATTTCCCTTTCTAATTTTTCCTTAACTTTAGATATTATATCTTCTTTATACTCTTGAGAAATAGCCTTTTCAACAGGGATTGGACGTATTAAATCCCCTAAAATAGATCCATCATCCATATAATAATCGACTTTATAATCATTAAATGTTTTTATAGCTGTTTTTATCTCAAAAATACTCATCATATTACGAAGCCTATCTTCTATAAATGATTGATGAGGTATAATGTCTAATTCTACAGATTCAATTGTTTTAAGTTTTGAATCTATATCTTTAGGATTATAAATTAGAGACTCTGCAGATAGAGCATAGAAATTAAAACTTAAATATTTCTTTTTATTATAACTTCCATCTCCAGCTGCTAAAATAAGATTTGAATCAGGAGAGCTTATTTCTTCTTCATGCCATTTAGATTCAATATCTATTTTAGCTTCAACATACTCTTCTAAAGGCTCATCTATTAAACCTTTTTTTCTAATAGCCTCTTCATACAATGAATTTAACATGATAAAACCTAATAATTAATTAAATTATTTAATTTTTTATATCTTTAAATATTATTTCAATATTATAAATCATTTAATTTCTTAAATTTTTATATCTTTAAATATTGTTTCAATATTATAAATCATTTAATTTCTTAAATTTTTATATCTTTAAATATTGTTTCAATATTATAAATTATTTAATTTCTTAAATTTTTATAATATTTTTATATCTTTAAATATTATTTTAATCTTATAAATTATTTTATGATTAAATATATAATTTAAATATTTAATTAATTTAAAGAAAGAGCACCTGAAAAATAATATTTTTAAATAATATCTAATAAAAAAAAGTAAAATATAAAAAAGAGGATATAATCTATCTATCTTCTAAAACAATTTCATTATTATAAACTTATTGAGTTTGAATAAATGAAAAAATATAGTTTAATAAAAAAGTAAGAAATGATAAAAACTAATAGATAGTTTAATTATTCAGAAGCTTTACGAATTCCTGCTACTATTTCCTGGATTTTACCTTTAACATCTGAAGTTTCTTCAACAACAGTTCCTGTAACAACAATATCTGCACCTGCTTTTGCTGCAGTATAAGCTGCTATGCCATCACGGATTCCTCCACCTACTAGAAGAACCATATCTTGAGTAGCTCTTTTTGTATAAGCAACCATTTCAGGAGGAATAGCCTGATCTGCACCTGAACCTGCTTCAATATAGAAGAATCTCATACCTAAGTTTTCTGCTGCCATAGCATAAATAGCTGGGATTTTTGGTTTATTTCTTGGGATTAATTTAGCATCTCCAACCCAACCAACAGTTCCACCAGGTTCTGCTACTACATAACCCATAGGAATCTTTTCAATACCAGTTTTATTAACAGCGGGTGCAGCTAGTGCTTGAGCACCAATAATCCAATAAGGATTATTTGAATTTAAATAACTCATAAAGAATATTGCATCTGCATATTTACTTGCACCATTAATATTTCCTGGAAATAAAACAATAGGTAAATCAATATTTTCAGATAATGCTTTACAAGTTCCATCTAATGCAGAAGTGTCTACAGTAGAGCCTCCTACCATTATACCATCACTACCACCAGCAATAGCTTCTTTTGCAATATTTACTCCTTCTTCTGGACTTTGTTCATCGGGATCTATTAAAGTTAAATGAATTTTACGAGTTTTTAATATTTCTTTAAAATGAGCTTCTACATTTTCCATAAAATCACACTATTAAATTCTTAATTTTTTTAATTATTAATAAATTATAAATTAAATTTTTCTTAAAACCAATCTAATTATTAAATTTATTATAAATTAAATTTTTTAAGATAATTTAATTAATTACTTATATTTATTAATTTATTAGTATTTAAAATTTTAATAAATCATTTAAAAAAAACATTGATAAAACTTAAGTAAAAAGGATAGATTGCTAAAATGGTATAAAAATTGATAAAAATAGCATATATTTATAAAAATAGTTAAAATAGTGTATAAATTGATAAAAATAGCATATATTTATAAAAATAGTTAAAATAGTGTATAAATTGATAAAAATAGTAATAATAGTATCTAATAGCATATCATAAAGAAAAATAGTAAAAATCTAAAGAGAATATAAATTCTCTTTGAAGTTTAAAGGGATAGACTGAATCTATCCTCTAGGTTCTTTTGCTTTGAATCTTAAACCTTTGTAACCACATTTTCTACAAGTAGTAGCTCCAGCAGGATTACGTGCATTACATTTTAAACAGATTTTTACATTAAACATTCTGTTTTCTGCTTCTTCAAATCTTGCCATTTTAAAATTCCTCCATATCTTATTAAATTAATTGATCAATATAACTTAAATAGAAATTCATGAAAAAATTCATTAGAATTCATAATAAAAGTTTTAAAAGAATAAATTATGAAATACAATCATATGTACTCATAACTATTAATAAAATATATTAATTTAATAGTATATAAATGTTGGGTTTATTTGAGGTATAAAAATAAAATTTAAATAAAAAATAAGACCATTTAATAAAATAAACTTAAAATAAGAGCATATTAAATAAAATTATTTTTCATGAGCCTTTAAAAAATCATTTTGTATTTTTACAAGCTCTTCACTTGTTTTAACATCACTATAAGCTTCAAGTAAATCATAATTCATCTCAATAAATGAATGACCCCATTTAAAACCATCCATAATATGATTAGCTTCTTCTTTAAATCCAGTTATATAAAATGTAGCAGCAATAGCTTCATTTGTAGATAAGATACATGGTTTTCCAAAATTAACTGGATTAGCAGCTATTAAAAAAGGAAGAGATCTATGATATTTAGATAAACTAAAAAAGCTTGCTGATTTAGATACCTTGTTCCAAGAGCAATCAAGCCCTACAATACCTTTATCTTCAACAAGCCCTCTATCTTCATATGAAACTGCCTTTTCAGCAAATGGATTTAAAACAACTGCTCCACGAGGAATTTGATGTATTTTATAAATTATTCTGCATTTTCCTTGTTTTTCCATTTTAAATGTAGTGCATTTCCTTTTATCACATTCATTAGCATGAAAAACAGTTACTTTCATAAATATCACATTTAAATAAATTAAATCATATAAAATTTTAACTATAACTTTTAAATTAAGATTATTGATAATGCCTTTTAGTTTAGATTAAAAATAAAACTAAATAAAGATTATTAAAAATGCCTTTTAGTTTAGATTAAAATAAAACTAAATGAAGATTATTAAAAGTGCCTTTTAATTTAGATTAAAAATAAATAAAAAACAGAATAATTAAATTATTCTGTTGAAGATACATTACCTGATAAAAGATTGTCCAGGTATTTTTTATTATATTCAAATTCTTCCTTAGACATGTTTAAAACATTATACATCTGAGGAGCTTTTTTAGAATCTTTAAAACTAACACTTTTTATTAAAGGCTCTATATAATCCTTATATAACGGACAGAATAAAGTACCATCACATTCTGTTTCATTATTATAAGCAATTACACTGATTGTATATGCTGTATCATTAATATCAGCTTCACAAATATATACATTTATTGTATCATTTGAAGATGCTGAACTATTATTTGTTCCATTTGTACTAGGAACTGCTTGTGAATAGAATATCTTCCAAGATTGATTGTTATACTTTCTTACCTCAGGTGCTTCTAATCCTTGTAGGCGATAAAGATCAGTGATAAATGAACCATCCTTTACACAAGACATATTATAAGTAATATTATGTTCTTTATCTTCATAAGAAGCAGTCCAATTTGCTATAGAACTGTTATCTTTAATTTTGTTTTGGCTTACCTCACCACTAAAAGTACCGGAGATAAATTTAGTATCAAAATCTGTAGTACTGCCAAATAAATTAAATACATAAGCAGCACCTAATAAAGCTATAACGATTGCTAGAATTACTATAGCAATAATAGCTATTTTTTTACTGTTCATACTTTCCCTCCATAATTATTTAGAAAAATACTTGATTAATTAAAACTTAATAAATTTATATAAATTCTTAAAATAATTTATTAAATTTCTACAATTAATATTATTTATATTAGAAAAACTATTATAATAATTTATTGTTTTTTAATAAAAAAGTATTATAATTATTTCTAAAATAGTAAAAAAGTTAAAAATAAGATATAAAAGACTAAAAAAGTTAAAAAAGAGCTAATAATGAAATAAAAACTTAAAAAAGAAATTAAAAAGAACAGAATATAATTCTAAGAATCAGCTACAGTGAATTTAGGCCTAAATTTAGAACTTCTCTTCATGTTTTTAAGTTCTACTCTGGTAGGACATCTATATTCCTCTAAGATTAAAATTTTATAATCATAATCTATTGGCAAGGAATCATCTTTTCCATCGATAAGGCCTCTAAAGTTTGCACCAATCCAACCTGTTCCACCAATATTATAATTGATTCTATCTATAGCATTAAAACTATCAAAAAACATTTCCAATTCAATAGTTCTTTCCATTGGTGCTTTATAATGAATTGCAATAACTTTATCAGAACCAGACCTTATTTTGATATGTTTTTGATTCATTTTTAATTCTTCATCTTCTCTTAGTTTCTTAATTGTAAAAAATGGATTAATATCACTTTCTACCATCTTTTAACCTCCGAAAATAATTCATCTGTCCACTATTTAAAAATCTTTTGTTTAATTAAAATTAATTCTTTAAAAAAATTTCAATTGTTATATTTTTCAATTATTATTTAACTATTCTTATTATATAAAATTATTCTTAATCCTTTTAAGTTAAAAAACATCGAAAAGGTCATTTACTTGGCTTTATATCTAAATCATCATCAATAGTTTCTATATTTATTGATTCTGTGTCTTTTTTTCCTTTCTGTTCTTTTCTATATTCATAATATCCAATAGTTTCAAGAACTTTTGAAATATCCACTTTAGTTTCAAAACAGCCAGAAGTAGATAAAAGAACCCCTTGAGGTGCAAAATCTTCTAAAACCATCATTGTCTGATTTAAGTCTACATGACAAGCTACACCAACAACTGCCTTAAACCTATTTTGCTGAACTATCTTTTTAACAAAGCTAGAACCTGGTACAATAAATACCCTATAACCCATTGGCTCTGCTTTTTTTTTAATAATTCCAATTGCACATTTACCACAATATGTACATTTAATACCGGTTTCTTTTAAACTTGCTTCACAATGAGCTGATCTAAGGCAATGGGGCAGTACAATAATCTTTTCTTCAGGAGGTATCATTTCAAATCTATGTTTATTAACCTTATTTCGTACTTCTATTCCTATATTATCAACTAAGGCATCATCAAGCCCTAAAAGGTTTACTAAACTCTTTAATGGAGAATAAAATACATTTACAATAAATATAATCAATGATGGAAACAGCAATTTATTTCTCCTAACAAGAACTATTCCTAATATAAGTCCAATAATAAGAATAACTACTAATAAACATATCAGAAGAATAACAACCTCACCTATCAATTGGAATGCTTGTTCATGTAATAACATATAATCAATTAAATTTTTTATAAAGATCTTTTTAGAATAAATTTTTTTAAATTAAATTAATTTTAAATATTTCTTTTAGTAATAAACTTTTTAAAGTAAATTAATTTTAAATATTTCTTTTAGTAATAAACTTTTTAAAGTAAATTAATTTTAAATATTTCTTTTGGTAATAAACTTTTTAAAGTAAATTTATTTTATACTATTTTATTTTAAATATATAAAACTTTTTAAAATAAATTGAAACTAAATTTTTAATTATGAAATTATAATAAGATAATTAAAATGGCTCTATTTTATAATTTTTTAATTCACCTTCTATAATTACGCCATCTTCAGATTTAATTATATTTAAACCAGATAAGCTGTCACAAGAGCATAAGATATCTTGTTCAGGATGTGTTCCTGGAATTATACTGCAATCCAGCCTTACATTTTCCCCTACTGATAAAACCATTTTAAGTCTTTTTGAAGAAGGATGATTCTTAGGAAGGACAAGTATAGGCGATTCGATATCCCTTGTAAGATAAATAAGAGATCTTATTCCCTTTTCATATTTTGCACCTAAATTAAAGGAAGAAACCGCTATTAAATCATCTTCTTCAAGGTATTGTACAATTTCATCACTATCTGGAGTACCTATAAAAAGCATTTTATCTTCCCCAGCTTTAGATATTCCTACCATACCATTTTCACCAATTAAAAATAGTATTTCATCCTTTCTAAATTTAATTTCAGTTTGCATAATATCACCAATTAAATGATAAATATAATTATGGATATTAAATAAAATTATAATGAATATAATTATGGATATTAAATAAAATTATAATGAATATAATTATGGATATTGAATAAAATTATAATGAATAAGAATTATGGATATTGAATAAAATTATAATGGATTTAATAATACTTTAAAAATAGTAATTCAATCTAAAGCCTAATAAAAAAAGTTTAAAGAGTAAATATTTAATTTACCCTTAAAACATATTAAAACAGCAATTATTTATTCCTGTACTTCTACATTGTCACTTTGACAAGAAGGGCAGATAACTTTTTTACCTAATCCTTTAAAATCGTTTCCACAATCTAAGCATTTATATTTCTTTGTTTTCAATTTTTTCATTGAAAGGTCAGCCATTGGACCTCCAGAGCTGCACATAATATCACCTTAAATAGTTATAAAAAATATAACTATTGTTTTTAAGTAATTTTTATTATGTTTATTTTAGTATTTATATTATTATAATTAATTTTTAAAAAACAACATAATGACAATTAAGTATTGAAATAAAATAATTTTTTCAATTAAACTAATTAATTCTAATAAAAATATTTTTTAAAGTCAAAGTTAATCCCACAATAATGACAGAACTTATCATGGCTATCCATAGGCATATTGCAATATGGACATGTTTCACTATGGGATTTAGTAAAAGGTTCTTTTTTCTCCTTAGATAAATAATTTAATCTAATTAATAGAGATTCATTAGAAATTAACCCTTCTTCAAACTCTTTTTTTATTTGATTTTTGATTTTTAATGCTTTAATATGATTTAAATGGGCATCATCTATTAGAGATTCCATATAATCTGAGAAATATTCTTCAGGACCAATTACCTCATCTAGATTGTAATTTTTAAGTTTTAACTGATTTTCTAAATTAGAAATAGTTTCATTTATATAATCTATATTTTCTATAAAATACTGATTTATTTCATTGAAATAAGAATCATTAGCCTCATATCGATTTTCTAAACAGTTATAATGAATTATATCATAATTTAAAGGAGTGTTATATACAATATGGCTATTATCATAATCCAATATATGAATACTTGAACATATATTTAAATCATAAAAATGAGTTGATACCTCTTCCTCTAAATCTTGATTCTTATTTGAGATAACTTGATTTGGAGGAATGATAAACTCTATTGCACTTGCAACAATATTGTTTCTAATCTTTTTAGCAAAGCCATATTTAATTAATAGTTCAACAATTAAACGATTTGGTTCTATTATACTAGGTTTACTATGTTCTAACATAACCCTCTCTAGCTCATCTAAAAATAATCTATTTCCACGAAACTTAGGTAAAACATAGATATTGTTTAATGCAACTGTAAAAAATTCTCTTGAAAAATCGTAACTTACAAATCCTACAACTTTATTTTCAAATACTAATTCTTTAAATAAGCTACAATCATAGGATTTTAATAATAGATCTTCTTCATTTAAAGAATCATAAATATAAGGATACTCTTTTTCTAAAATATCTATTATAGCAATTGATTTTTCACTAAGATATATCTTTTGAGAATTGTCTTCATTAATTATAAAATCTTCTTTATCCATATTATCCCATTTAAAAAAATAAGAATAAATCTAGTTTTAAATAGCCTTTAATAAATTTATAAAATTAAATAACCATATAAAATTTAGTTTTAAATAGCCTTTAATAAATTTATAAAATTAAATAATCATATAAAATTTAGTTTTAAATAGCCTTTAATAAATTTATAAAATTAAATAATCATATAATTAGGTTAAAAAGAGAATAAATAAGTTATTTATCATAATATTCCATTAATTCATTTGATTCTTCAGTTGATTCAAATTCATTTAAAAATTCTTTTAAGTCATTGAAAAATTCTTTTTTTCTTTTATCTAAATCTTCAATTTTAGAATAATCTTTTTTAATAATTAAGTTTATTGAAATGTCATCTGTTTCAATAGAAATATTCGGAAACTCTTTATTTGAATTATTGTTTGAATTGTTAAAATCAATAGGTTTATCAGAATCAGAAATTAAACTGTCCCCAGCAGAAATTAAGCTATCAAGATCATTAAATTCAGTTGAATCATCATTAAAGATAGGCTTACTATTTTCTAATTCATTTTTAAATTTTTCAAATTCTTTTTTAAAATCAATGTATTCTTCTTTTGACATATCAATCAATTAACTCATGAATAAAAAAAAAAAGTAAACTAAAATCATATATCATTAAATTTTTTAAAAAATTATCAACTTGACACATTAACAATAAAATAAAAAAAGATAATTTATGTTAAATTGATAATAATTAAATTATCTTCCAAGCTCTTTGTGAGCTTTAGCTAAATGGCCGGCAGCTAATGCACCAATTAAAGATAATTCACCTGCCAGAACAGTTGAAATAACAATCTCGGCAAATTTACCTACCTTTTCACTACCTGCACAATCAATTATCTTTAATCCTTCATTTGCAGTTTCAAGTCTTGTTCCACCGCCAATAGTAGCTATTGGCAAATCCGGCATATTTACAGAGAAATACAAATCTCCATCCTTATCTTCAGCAGTTGTAATACCGAGAGAACCCTCTACAACATGTGCTTCATCTTGACCGGTTGCTAAAAAGATTGCTCCAATCATATTAGCAAAATGAGCATTATAAGCCATACTACCAGCTGCAGCAGAACCTATTAAATTTTTAGCAATGTTTACTTCTTCAATTGCCTTTGCAGTTGTTTTAAGTTTAGTTCTTACAATATCCTCTGGAATTAAAATATCTGCAACAACGGTTTTTCCCCTACCTTCAACTATATTGATAGCTGAGGGTTTTTTATCTACACAAAGATTTCCACTTAATGCAATTGCATGCACTCCTAAATCTTTGTATAATTTTTCCAAAACCTTTTCAGTAGCTATTGTAACCATATTCATACCCATACTGTCTCCGGTTGAGTATACAAAACGTGGATAAACATAATTTCCTACGATGATAATTGGATCTATTTTAATCAATTTTCCATGACTAGTTGTAGATTCTGCTATTTCTTTAAGTTCTTCAAACTTATCTTCAAACCATTGTTTTACTTTAACAGCTTCAACAAGAGATTCTGTTTTGATTACAGGAGCTCTTGTCATTTTATCAGCGATAACTCTTGCATTAGCTCCTCCAGCAGCAGTAATAGCTGAACAACCTCTATTAATTGATGCAACTAATGCACCTTCAGATGTTGCAAGAGGTACAAAGAAATCATCTTTTGCATGTTCTCCATTAATTTTTAATGGCCCAGCTACTCCAATAGGTATTTGTACAGTTCCTATTGGATTTTCAATATTTTTAACCATAGCCATTTCCATATCTAATGTATAATTAGCTATTTGACTAAGTTCACAATCAGAATATTTTTCTATAAACTCTCTTCTAATATCTAAAGCTTCTGTAGCATTTTCACTAAATTTATCAATTTGATAAAGTTTCATTTCACCAGCTAATAACTTACTAATGATTTCTTCTTTGTCCATAATATCACTCTAGAAATAGTTCTCTTAAAAAATAGTGTTTTTACACATAATTAATTACAAGATTAAGATTTTCACACAATTAACTATTAGATTAAAATTTTCACATATAATTAATTGCAATATTAACATTTTTATACAAAATTAACTATTAGATTAAGATTTTAAATATTAATTCATGATTTGGAATAAATTAAAAAATAAAAAATTAGGAGAAATTATTTTCCACGAACTTCTTTAATATGATCTACGATTTCAGAAGGTTTTTGAGCTACTTTCACACCAGCAGCTGCCAAAGCTTCCATTTTGCTTTTTGCAGTTCCGGAATTACCTGCAATAATTGCACCTGCATGACCCATTCTTTTTCCAGGTGGTGCAGCAATCCCTGCAATATAAGCTACAACTGGCTTAGTAATGTTCTCTTCAATATATTTAGCAGCAGTTTCCTCTGCCTCTCCACCGATTTCACCAATCAATACTATTTCATCAGTTTCAGGGTCTTCTTCAAACATCTTTAATACATCAATATATGGAGTGCCAATAACTGGATCTCCTCCAATACCTACACAAGTACTTTGACCGATTCCTGCACGAGTTAACTGGCTTGCAATTTCATAGGTTAATGTACCGCTTCTAGAAATTAGCCCTACATTACCTTCAGAGAAGATATGAGTTGGCATAATACCAAGTTTTCCTACTTTAGGAGAAATAACTCCAGGAGTATTTGGTCCAATAACAGTTACCCCCTTCTCACTAGCATAAGCCATAATTTCCATAGTATCATGAACAGGAATGTGTTCAGTGATTATAATAACCAAATCTAAATGCTCAATCGATTCAAATGCAGCATCTTTAGCAAATGGAGCTGGTACAAATATAATTGATGCATTTACATCAGTGCTTTCTTTAGCTTCTTCAATAGAATCAAAAACAGGAACTCCAAAAACTTCTTGACCGCCTTTACCTGGAGTTACTCCTGCTACAATATTAGTATTATAATCAATCATTTGTTCAGTGTGGAATTTACCTTGTTTTCCAGTGATTCCCTGTACTAAACATCTAGTATTTTCATTTAATATTATCATATGTCATCACAATCGGAAATTTAAATTAAACTCTTTTATTATCTGTAAAATTAATTGTAAAATAATTAATAAAACCAACAATAAAATTAACAATAAACTTAATTAAAAGTTAACTTAGTAATTTTAAAAATTAATAATCAAATATATTTTTAGTTTTTAAATATTAAATAGTTAATCATTTATTATATGAAAAATGACATTTTATTTAAAAATCGAAAATAATAAAATTAGAAAAAATAGAAGTGAAAAATAGGAAAAAACTTTAATAGAGAATTATTAAATACAGGCTAAATCAAAACAGCCCTTTATTAAAAATATTTAAGATAATCATATCATAAGTTGATTAAAATGATAGTTAACCTAAAATTCTTGTTTTATTTTCAAATGGTATAGATAAGTCAATCATATTTCCATTCATCAATGCAGTTACAGATACAAGCACACTACCTGGAAGTACATTACATGGAGTGTGTCTTTTAACAAGATAAGTATTTTTATTTCCTAAAACAGCTCCAATCATTGCACTTGCAACAACTGATATTTGCTCTAATTCACTAACAGAAACTACAACAACAGGATCATCAGTATCATTAGAAACATATCCAACCCCAGGAATATCTCTTCTAGAACCTATTTTATCAGAGACATCAATAACATCTTTCATACCACTTGCAGCTTCAATAGCAGAATTAGCAACATCTTCAACAAAAGATTCACCACCATAAGTATCAAAAGCCATGATTATTACATCTTGATAAGGTCCATCTTCAAGATTTGCCTCTGCATAGGATATTCCTTCACCAGCATCATCCGGATTAGTTGAGATTCCATCTAAATCCCCTGAATCTTCTGCATTATCCTTTAATATTTCTACAATACCTCCATTTATAGTTTCTAAAAGTTCATCTTCAACAAATGCACTAATTACCACATCATCACCAGTGATATTTGTTAAAGCTGCTTTTTTAGCACCTAGTTCTAAAAGTTTAGGAATGTCTTTTTCAATATTTTCAACTAATGAACTAGAAACAGAAACATCGTTATTTGAAATATCTGCACCAATAGCTACTACTTTCATAATATCAATTATATCTTTTATTTTTATAGTTAATATCTTTAATTATTTAATTTGAAAATATTTCTATTGTTTATTAAAAAAGACTATTATTTAATTTAAAAATATTGATATTATTTATTAAAAAGACTTCAAAATCAATTAAGTATTTAATTAGATAATTTAAATATATAATTAGATATAAAAACATTGAAATAAAAAATATTTAACAAAACCCTTTAATACATTATAATGAGGTTAAAAATGTATAGTGAAACTAAAATAGTTATTCCAATTTTTCAAAAGAACAAAGAAAACATATTAAAGGTAGCTAATGAATGTATTATAAAAGGTGCAGATATTCTTGAGTTAAGAATTGATGGTATGGAAAACCCCAATCCCCAAACTGTTAAGGAGATTATAGGAGAAATTGATTTTCCAATAATAGCTACAAATAGAACCAGCAAAGAAGGCGGATCTTTTAGAGGAAGTGATGAAGAGAGAGTAGCTATATTAAGAGAATGTGCTGATCTAGCTGATTATATTGATATTGAGCTTCAAACAGATAAAGAGCTTATTAAATCAATTACAGATACCGGAGTTAAAACCATTATTTCTTATCATAACTTTAAACAAACCCCAGATCTTGATATATTGATGGATATAGTTATTCGAGAAAAAGAGCTTGGAGACATTGCAAAAATAGCTGTAATGCCAAATTCACTTGAAGATACTTTAACAATTCTCCCTATTTTATCTCATTTTGATAATACTGTAGCTATCTCTATGGGAGAATTAGGTAGCTATACAAGAGTGATTGCTTCTAAATTCAATTCACCATTTACCTTTGCAGTAGTTAATGACAATACTGCTCCAGGCCAAATAGATATTGATACTATGAAAACATTACTTAATAGTGATTTAATCAATACAGACGATTTAAAATGATTAAATCATAAAATTTTACTAAATTCTTTTAAAAAATAAAATAAGTAAATCATTAAAATTTTACTAAATTCTTTTAAAAAATAAAATATGTAAATCATTAAAATTTTAAAAAAATAAAATAATTAAACCCATTAAAAGTTTACTTAATCTTAAAAAAAATAAATATCCTCTTTTTAAAATAGATTTGAATAGATTAAGACAGTAAAGCTGTTTTAAAAAATAAAAAAAAGAATTAAGAGAAGAATCTCTTAATTGAATAATTAATTTTGTTTAAAGTATAAAACCATTATTTAGTAACCTTTAAAGTTTTACTAACAGTACTTGCTTTATAATAATTAGTACTTGAAGGGCTAAGAACTACTTTATGTTTTCCAACTTTTTGCCTAATCTTCAAACTTGCAATTCCTTTTTTATTAGTCTTAATAGTATAAGTTTTAAACTTTTTAGCAGTGTAGACTTTTACTTTAACCTTTACACCAGAAAGCAGTTTTTTACTCTTTTTACTAGTTACCTTAACTTTAAAGTATTTGCCTTTTTTAACCTTTAAAGATTTAGGACTAATCTTGATAGGAGATTTGCTAACTTTAATTTGGCGAGTTATAGATTTTGCACTATAACCTTTATCATTAGAGCTAACTACAACTTTATAAGTACCTGGTTTATATTGTATTTTAAATTGAACTAATCCATTTGCACTGGTAGCACCGGTATAATTATAGTATTTATTTTTAGAAATAAATACTTTAATATTCATACTAGCACCATACATTGCTGCTTTATTTTTAGAATTGGTTAATTTAATTTTGAAAAGTTTTCCAGATTTATAATAGGTACTTACTTTAGAAGCACTAAACTTACCACTAGTCTTTTTAATATTAACATATCTTTTAAGAGTGCTTGATTTGAAATTGTTATCTAATACACTTATAAACATTTTATGTTTTCCAATTGCTAACTTAGTGATTAATCTTGCATATCCTTTAGAATCAGTCATTACAGCAAAGTTAGTGGTTTTTTTAGCATTTACATAAACTCTTATTAAAACATAAGCATTTGCAAGAACTTTACCAGTTTTTTTATCAGTTACCTTAACAATTGCAATAGGAGCAGAACCATATAAAATATTTCTATTACTTGCAGTTAAAGTAGCTACTCTTTTATTGACAGTTAAAGTCTTTTTAACTGAATCACAGTCTACATTACTGCTTAATGATCTAAGAATTATACTATAATTGCCAGCATATAAATTTAAACTAGGAGAAGTATAAATTCCAGACATATTAGTAGTTCCATTTCTAACTGCATCAATATTTGAAGAGTTTATTCTAAATTGAACATTAGCTAATTTAATTACTTCATTAGTTTTAGCATTAACAAGCTTAAAGCTATATGTTAAAACATTACCAAATTCACCTACAAGATTAGCTGCTATGATTTTAGCTTTAACTTTATTTACTGTAATTTCAGACTTATCATCTAAAACTAAAGAATCATCACTAGATTTAAAGCTAAGATTATACTTACCTACTGGAAGAGAAGTAAAATTATACAATGCTCCTGTAAAATCATAGGTATTAAACAAATTAATATTTTTAATTACAATATATCCATTGTTATCTGTAGTGAATTCTTTTGATGGAGACATTGATGAACCATCAGTAAAAGTATGGAAAATAACTCCCCCCACTTTAATAATTGTATTCTTTAATGGTAAATTAGTCACTGAGTCAAGTACTTGGAACTTAAATTCACCAGATTGATAATCTACTTTAACATTAATAGGAACAATATATGCTCCAATAACCCCTTTTAAAGTTACTGTTTTATTAGTTTCATTTATAGTTCCATCTGCATAAATAATGGTTAATTTACTATTGTTTAATTTAGCAGTATTGAAATTAATAGTATAAGTACCATTTTCACCAGTTAAGTTAAATTCATTGATTTCATCACTAATATTATCTGTACCATTGTTATATTCAAGGATTAACTTTATATCATCTTTAGTTAAATTTAAAGTAGTAACAGTGACATTTGTGCCATTTATATTAGTATTTGTAACACTAATAGGAACAGTAACATTTTTAGTATGATTATTTACATTAAATGTATCATTAGTATTAATAGTATTATTAGCAAGAATTGTTACAGTGATATTTTTTTCAGAGCCAGTATAATTTTCATTACCTGAATATGTAATATTAATGGTATAAACGGCACCGCTTGCATAATTCTCTTTCTCTTTAAGACCAGTTAAATTAATACCAGAATTTGTAAGGGTAAAGTTAATTTCCTCTTCATCACAATAGATAATGATATTCTCCTTTTTAAATCCAACAGTATTATTGAACTCATCTTTTATAAGAAGACTGATTATTATATCGTAACCTACTTTAACATTTAAGTCACTTGCTTCAATGGTAGTGGCACTTGGAACAACAGTTATATTACTAGTGGTTTCACTTTCTAGATAAGTTCCATTAGCTAAAAATTTAATGTTGAGAATGTGTTCACCAATAGGCAATTGATTTAATACTATTCTAGACTCATTATCTAAAGTAAAATCCAGTTTATTGTCATTTTCTAATACTTCAAGGTTATCTTTTGTAATATTGATAGTATTATTTTCATTATCTTTTACACTAACGTTGATTTTAATATCTTCACCATATTTAAATGTTCCATTTTCTGATTCAATAGTGGTATCTGATGGATCTTCAGCTAGGTTATCCTCACCAGAGCTAGAGCCAGTAATATAATCTTCATTGTTTTCTCCAACAAAATTATCATCACCAGAACCAGAGCTAGTATAATATTCAGTATTTTTTCCTTGAGATAAATCCTTAACACCATTCATATTATTATCAATATCATCATTGCCACCAATTACTGAATCTTGTGCTGAATTATCAGCTAATAATTGATTATTCATATCATCTGTAGCTGAAACTGCATTTAAACCTAACAATATGAATATCGATATCAATGAAATCAATAAGATATATGATTTATTACATTTCATAAATTTTGTATCCTCCTTAAAGAATCTTTCAGTCAATACATAAATTCTATTAATTAATTAAACTATCTTATCTGATTATTTTATTTAATTAATTAAATCTTAGAACTTAAATTATATAATTATCAAGTGACTATTCTAGGTTTTCTAAATTTATTAAATTAAGAATTATTTCTAAATAATAATAATTTATCACTTAATAATAATATATACATTATATAATTTTTTTATTATAATATATATCATTTTTGTTTTATTTAATTAAAGTTTAGTTTACTAGCTTAAATATAGGAATAATTTTTCATATTATCATCATATTATAATAAAAATATAAGTTAAAATCCCAAAATGATTAAAAAAAAAAAAATATAATAAAATTCATAATAGAAAATCATAACAGCAATATAAAAATCTATTTAAAAAAAAACTAATTCATAATAGATATAAAAATCTATTTAAAAAAAAAACTAAATCTATCCATAATAGATATAATTATAAGAAACAATACTAAAAATAGTATATACTAAATTAATTTAATAAAAATAAATGAATTTATAATCTTAAATAGAAATTTTTAACTTATTAGGTGATAAATTGAAAGAATTTAAACTTAAATCTCCATATAAACCACTAGGTGATCAGCCACAGGCTATTGAATCCTTATCTAATGGAATAAAAAAAGGATTTCATGAACAAACACTGCTAGGTGTTACTGGTTCTGGAAAAACATATACAATGGCTAATATTATTGAAAAAGTTCAAAAACCAACACTTATCATATCCCATAATAAAACATTAGCTGCACAATTATACGAGGAATTTAAAGTATTTTTCCCAGATAATGCTGTTGAATACTTTGTTAGCTATTATGATTACTACCAACCTGAAGCTTATGTACCGAGAACAGATACATTTATCGATAAAGAAGCTTCAATAAACGAAGAAATAGATATAATGAGACATTCTGCTACACAATCATTACTATCTCGTGATGATGTTATTGTAGTTAGTAGTGTAAGTTGTATTTATGGTATAGGTTCACCTGAAGATTATGGGGAATTTGCATTTTCAATATCTGTAGGTGATATTTACGACCGTTCAGATATTATTCGCAAACTTATTTTTATGCAGTATGAAAGAAATGATATTGCATTTGAAAGAGGTCAGTTTAGAGTAAGAGGAGATGTAATTGAAATTAATCCAGTTCATGGAACTCCACCAATAAGAATTGAATTATTTGGTGATGAAATTGATGCAATTAGCATAATTGACCCAGTAACCGGCAAAAAAGAAGAATCTATTCTAAGATATATGATATTTCCAGCTAAGCACTTTGTTGTAGGTGCTGATAGAATGGATCAAGCTTTAAAAGATATTAATGATGAGCTTGAATCAAGGCTTAATGAGTTAAATCTAACTGGGAAATATCTTGAAGCTCAAAGATTAGAACAGAGAACCCGTTTTGATATAGAAATGCTAGAAGAGATGGGCTATTGTCCAGGTATTGAAAACTATTCTATGCATTTATCTGGAAGAAATTGGGGAGATATGCCTTATTCATTGCTTAAATATTTCCCAGATGATTACTTAACAATTATTGATGAATCTCATGTAACGGTTCCACAAATTAGAGGAATGTACAATGGAGATAGAGCAAGAAAAGAAACTCTTGTAGAATATGGTTTTAGATTACCTTCTGCAAAAGAAAATAGGCCTTTACGTTTTGATGAATTTGAAGCCTCTCAAAATCAGGTTCTTTATGTATCAGCTACTCCTGGAGCTTATGAAATATCCAGAAGTCAAAATCTAGTAGAGCAAATTATCAGACCAACCGGACTTGTTGACCCTAAAATAACAATTAGGCCCGTTCAAGGGCAAGTCGAAGATTTACTTGGAGAAGTTAGAAATAAAGTAGCTAAAGACCAAAGGGTGCTTGTAACTACTTTAACTAAAAGGATGGCTGAAGATTTAACTGATTATTATGCTAAAATAGGCATTAAAGTCAGATATCTTCACTCTGAAATTGATACACTTGAAAGAGTGGAAATTATTGATGATTTAAGACGTGGAGAGTTTGATGTACTTGTAGGTGTAAACTTATTGAGAGAAGGATTAGATCTACCTGAAGTAGGGCTTGTAGCTATTTTAGATGCAGATAAAGAAGGGTTTTTACGTTCTGAAACCTCCCTTATTCAAACAATTGGAAGGGCTGCAAGAAATGTAGATGGTGAAGTATTAATGTATGTTGATGATATGACAGATTCTGTTAGAAATGCCGTTGATATTACAAATAAAAGAAGAAAATTGCAAATGGCATATAATGAGAAGTATAATATCACTCCACAATCTACCTACAGAACTCTTAAAGATAAAAAGCCATCTACTAAGAAAACCCCTTCAAGAGATGACCTTAAAGGTATGCCTAAAGATGAGCTTAAATTGTTAATTAAAGATTTAGAATCAGAAATGAAAGAGGCTGCTAATGACTTAGACTTTGAAAGAGCTGCAATTTTAAGAGATCAAATTGTGGCTTTAAAGAGCATTAAAAAATAGTTAAAACAATTTTTGGATAAAACCCTACAGATGAATCTAAAATGGTTAAAATAATTTAAAAAAATCTAAAATAGGCTAAAAGTAGTTAAAATAATTAAAAAAAATCTAAAATAGGCTAAAAGTAGTTAAAATAATTAAAAAAAATCTAAAATAGGCTAAAAGTAGTTAAAATAAAAAATTTAAAAGAATAAATATTTAATATTTATTCTTCTTTTTCTATATCTTGCAAAACAGTATTTCTAAAGATAATGATTGATTCATCATCAGGATTTAATTCTAATGCATTATCTAAACATTTTAAAGCATCTGTATTTTGATTTAATTGACTTAAAACCATGCCTTTATATTTCCAATATGTTGGGTTTTGAGGATTGGAATTTATTGCCCTATCAAAACAAGCATTTGCTTCATTAAAACGGTTTACAGCAAATAAAGTCATTCCTTTTAAAAACCAAGTTTCGTCATTTTCCATATTAATTTCCAATGATTTATCAAAGCATTCAATAGCTTCATCAGTTTTATTTAAAAGGCCTAAAGTACTTGCTTTCATATTCCAAGCTTCAGGACGTTTACTATCAATCTCTAATGCTGATTGATAAGCACCTAATGCTTCTTCATACTTATTTTCTTTTCTTAATTGATTTCCTTTCTCCATCAATTCATCAAAATTCATAAAATCACCGGTATAAGAATTATAAATTGAAGAATATAATCTTAATTATAATAATCTCTTATTTTATATTATATTAACACGTGTTAATAAAATTTATGATAACAGCGTAATATTTTTAAAATTAATAAAAGCTATAAAATATAAAAGAGATGATTAATAAAATAAATTAAAATAAAAAAATAAAATGTTAAAAATGAAAATAATGAAATAAAAAAATAATGGAGAATAATATCAAAATAAACAATTAAGATAAAAAAAACTATTCCTTAATTAAAATACGGCCTCTTACAGGAGGTTCAGTCATTGTAACAAATTTATAAACTTCTTTATTGATTTGATATTGATAATAAATTATATCCAACATTTCATCTGTTACGTCATTAATTTTAATAAATTTTCTTAAAATAGGATCTTCAAAGGGATTATCTATTCCAATTTCATCTCCAGCATTATAGTTGTTTTCTAAATGATTATCCAAAATCTCTTGAGCAGAAATCATTTTATCTCTTATTTCTTCCCCTTCTAATTCACCTAGTAAGAATTCTTGATTTAAATCAAATGTTAAATATTCATATTCATCACTAAATTTCAAATCACTAGCTGTTTTCATAGTCATATTATCACTCAAATAGTTCCAATGATAAATATATTTCCTCTCTTTAATAAATTTTTATAAAAATTCTTTAAAAGAAAAGTATATATTTAGGTATGCCTTAATATTACTATATGCATAAATAGTAAAAAAATAAAAAAATTTAAATAGAGGTATGTGAATGAGAGCTAGAGCTAGATTTAGAGGATGTAGCAGTCCATCATTATTAAAATCTTTAACAAGACTTGTTAAAATAAATGGAGAAATTAGAGCTAATGGCAAAAAATGCATTTTATGTAAAAAATGTGAAATCATTTGTCCCAGAGGAGCTATTCAAGTGGATAAGAAAAATAGAAAATGGTATTTTACACCTAGTAAATGTATTAAATGTTATAATTGCACCAATATATGCCCAAAAAATGCAATAATGATTTTCCCATAAAAACTAATTAAAAATCAAAAAAGATTTAAAAATAAATTAGATTAAAAAAAACTATTCATAATTCTTTACAGAACTGGTGACTCTTGAGAATTCATCAAATAATTCCTCTAATTCATCATATGATTCAGATTCAACTTGGGATATATTAAGAACCAATTCTTCAGAAAGCTTATCCAATCCTTTAATAATTGAATTTAAAACAACTATCTTATTTTTAAGCTCCTCTTCTACCTTGCTGCTATATTCAGTACTTAAATCCAATATATTATATGCTGAATTCAGTTGACTATAAAATGTTTCATGAGAATCATCAACAACTTTTTTAAATCTTGTATAAGTCAATTGAGGAGGGGCAAAACGTCTTTCAATTAATTCCATTGTGTTTTTCTCTTTTGAAGGATAAATATCTTCTAAGTCTTTAAATTTCTTTTCATAAAAATGGAATGCCGGAATAGCTCCATCATTATCTTCTACATCAACAGTTTTCTCTTCTTCAATCTTTGCTTCTCTAGTATCCTTGTCTTTAGGCTCTTTACTAAATGAATCATTTTCATTCCCATATAATGGTTTTACTTCACTAGCTACCATTATTGATCTAACTATAGATACAAAATAGAAAACAACTGCTATTTCAAATGCAATGAATCTTATTAGCTGAATATTCCAAGTTAAAAATCCAACAATCCAAGGAATCTCATAAATCATTCCCTCTATAATCCATGATTTTTTTGAAGAGCTTTTTCCTTTAAATATTAATCCTACACCATTTAAAAATGGAATAAATGAAATTAAAACCCATAAAGAATTAATTAAATCTCCAAGTTTATCTCCAAAGCTCTTATCTATTTCACTGCTTTTATCAAGGATTTTTTGGTAATTAAAACCTAGCATAATTGACCTTATTATAGAAACAATTTGTGCCAAAACTGCTAAAGTGATAAACAGACTAGCTAGTGAAATATTTGAGATGGTGATTATTCCAACTATCCAAGGTAGTTCATACAGCAGACCTTCTAAAAACCAGCTAGAGTTTGCTCTTTTATTTCCCAGATATACAAATCCTAAACCATTGAAAAATGGAATAAAAGATATCAAAATCCATAATGAGCTTGTTATTTTTTGAAAAATAGTTCGTGACATAACACCCACCTTATTTCACTTTATTTTAGAAAATATTCTTTTTTATAGTTATTAAGTTCATATTAATTCCTTTAAATAATTTAATTTTTTAATCTATTCCCTTTAAAATATTTTTATTTTCTAAAGTTACTTTAATATTTTTAGTATATAAGGGTTTGTATTTATTTTTCAAAAATGTATACTTTTTAAGAGTTTAATCAAATTAATTTAAAAAACTTATGATTAAATAATGATACATAGGAAAATTAGAAATAAAAATCTAAATAACAAGTTTAAATCTTTATTAAAAAACTATAAACATCAAAATAACAAGTTTAAATCTTTATTAAAAAACTATAAAAATATTAAATAAATAATAATATATTATAAATTAATAATTTAAATGAATTAAAATTTTAAAAATGAAAAAAGTTAATAATTTAAATGAATTAAAATTTTAAAAATAAAAAAAGTTAATAATCTAAATGAATTAAAATTTTAAAAATAAAAAAATTATTATATCACGGTAATAAAATGTCAACTAAAGTAAACTCACCTGATGAACTTCCTCAAAAGCCTGGAATATATATAATGAAAGATAAAAATGAGGAAATCATCTATGTAGGAAAATCAAAATCACTTAAAAATAGGGTGAAATCTTATTTTCAAAAAAATCTTGATAGAGCTAAAACTCAAGTTTTGATGAGTCATTTCAATAGCCTAGAGTACATTGTAACAAACTCTGAAAAAGAGGCTCTTATCCTTGAAGCAAACTTAATTAAAAAACATAGACCTAGATATAATATTCGCCTAAAAGATGATAAAAGATATCCATATGTTAAATTAACTGATGAAGATTTTCCAAAAATTGTCATAACAAGAAACATAGGAAAGACTGGCACATATTATGGTCCTTTTACAGATGTAACTGCAGTTCGTCAAACTGTAAAGTTCTTAAAACAATTGTTTAGAATAAGAACTTGTAAGAGAATGAATGGACCATGCCTAAATAGCCAAATTGACCTATGCTATGGCCCTTGCAATGGCCAAATAACAAAAGAAGAATATCAAGAGCATATTAAAAAGATTGATCTATTCTTCCAGGGAAAATATAATAAAATCATAAAAGACTTAGAATCCGAAATGAAAGAAGCTGCCTCAAAAGAGGAATTTGAAAAAGCAGCTATAATAAGAGACCAAATTAATTCTATCGATGAAGTGATGAAAAAACAATTTGTAGAGTTTGAAAACGACTTAGACCAAGATATAATAGCTATTTCATACACTATTCAAAATGCCGTTGTGGTGGTAATGAACATAAGAAGTGGTAAGATAGTTGGAAAGGATGATTTCTTAATGGATGGATCAAGACACACCAGATCTGATGAAGTTATCTCTGCATTCATTAAACAATACTATGGAATAAATAGGCATATTCCTAAAGAGATATTACTTGAAGAAGAAATTCCTGATAATGAACTAATTGAAGAATGGTTAAGTGATTTAAGAGGAAATAAAGTATCTCTGAAAGTTCCTCAAAAAGGAAATAAGCTTAGACTTGTAAGAATGGCAAGTAAGAATGCAAATATCATTAAAAATCAAAAGCAAAAAATGGAAAACTCTATGATTGAACTTAAGAAATATCTTAAACTAGAGAAACTTCCAAGGGTAATTGAAGGCTATGACATTTCAAATATTTCTGGAAAGCTAGCAGTAGGTTCTAAAGTCTCATTTTTAGATGGCAAGCCTAATAAAAAGCAATATAAAAAATTTAAAATGAACACTCCCGGACCTAACGATTTTGCCATGATGAAAGAATTGCTAGAAAGGCGTTTAAAACCACTTAAAGAACATTATGATAAGCTAAGAATTAATGAAGAAGATATTAAAAATAAAAAGTCAGAAACTGAAAAGGTCGAGCCATTAAAACTAGGGGATGAGCCAAATCTTATAGTTATCGATGGGGGAAAAGGACAATTAGGAATGGCAGTTGATGTTTTAAATGAATATAAACTTAATCATATACCTATAATCAGTCTTGCTAAGGAGTTTGAAGAAATTTATATCCCAAATAGCAGTTTTCCAATAAAAATTCCTCAAAATAATGAAGCACTTCATCTCTTACAACAAGTTAGAGATGAATCACATAGATTTGCAGTTACATACCATAGAAAGCTAAGGTCTAAAAAAATTGAAGAATCCCCACTAGACAATATTGTTGGCGTAGGTAAAAAAAGAAAAATAGAGCTATTAAAACACTTCAAAGATTTAGATGGTGTTAAAAAAGCAAGTATAAAAGAAATTAGTGAAGTAAAAGGAATGAATGAAAAAGTAGCCAGCAATGTTTATAATTACTTTAATGGCGAAGATAATGAATAGAAATAAATAAAAGTCCAATCAATTATCTAGCTTTCATGGAAAATAATGAATAGAAATAGATAATAGTTCAATTAATTATCTAGCTTTCATGGAAAATAATGAATAGAAATAGATAATAGTTCAATCAATTATCTAGATAATTATATATCAAATTATTTATTGATTTACTGTTATTCAATATTTTTACTTAAATAATCAAAAAAGAGCTTAGCTAAGTTTTTATTGCTAAACATAACTTTATAAGAGCTATCACCACAGATTAAAAGACATTTCTTATCATCAATAGAACAGTCAGTAATACTGTCAAAATTAACTATAATATCATCTATTTTATTAATAGCCTCTTTAAAAATAAGCTCTTTTGATTTAAGATAAACATTTGTGTGAACCCTTTTTGATTCATTATTGATTTGAAGAAGACATTTTAAATCAAGATTTAAAAACCAATTTGAAGATAAAAATTCATTAATAAGACTAGGTCTAGTGTTGAAACGATTTATTCCTTTTTTATCTAAAAAGATATTTAAAAGAAACCTATCTATATTGTTCTCTTTTATAATGATTTCTGCTTCATTATGAGCTTTTATAACATCTTCACTTGGCTTTTTAACTATTAAATCATTGTTTTTTCTTCTAAATCTGCTATACATCAAAATCATTTAACTAATGCTTTTCTTCTAAATCCACCATAAATCAAAATCATTTAACTAATGTTCATTGCCATGATGATGGTGATGGTTTGGGTCATTACAGTTAGGATCATCACATTCAACTATATCAAAAAGCTCTAAAATAGCTTCTAAAGGAAGTTCAACAGCATTTTCATGGAATGGGTTAATAATAACCCCATCAAAATCATCCTCGTCAATTTCATATAACAGATGAGCAAAGTCTTCAGCTGAAATAACTAAACCATAAACTTCAAAATCTAATTTTTCAAGCTCATCATCATCAGTATAAAGTGGGAATAAAATATTTCCCTCTTCATCTTCAAGCCTCATGATTTCAAAATCAATTTCCTCATCTAAAGCTATTTCTTCATCTGTTTTTCCCTCAAGAGCTGCAATATCTGATTTTAATTCAGCTGGAATAATGAACCTTGCTTCCATAAATGCTTCTACGAAGGATTCTAATTGTTCTTCATCCATATCTTCAGGTGCAGTTTTAATAATTTCTTTAAGTACCGGATTTTCAACTCTTTCATCCATAAAATTTTCTCCAAATATTGTTTTATTTAAAAATTTTAATTTAATTAATTAACAATTAATAATAATTTATAATTTATCATATAAAAAACAATACAAAAAATAACTACATAAAATAAAAAAAATCATAAAAAATAAAAATACATCAAATAAAAATAAAACAGTAAAACACAACATTTACTTCAAATAAAAATAAAACAATAAATACAATATTTTATTAATCAATTTAAATATAATATCTATTATGATACCAAAAACTCATCCACGTTATGAATCATTATTATTAAGAGATAAAGTAAAAAATGCTTTAAAAGAAGGTTACCTTGCAGATTCTGGAATGATTGCTCATGGTAGAGGGGAAGCCTTTGATTATTTGATTGGAGAAAAAACTACAGAAACTGCTAAAAAAGCATGTGAAGCTGCAGTAGCAACTATTTATCTTGCTAAAAATCCTGTTTTATCAGTAAATGGGAATACTACTGCACTAGCTATTGATGAAATCATTGAACTTGCAAAGGCAACTAATTCTAAAATTGAAATAAATTTATTCTATAGAACTCCTGAAAGAGTTGAAATAATTACTAAAATGTTTAAAGAAAGAGGATGGGAAAAGATTCTTGGAGGAAATGATGAGGAATTAGCATATATAGATAACCTCAATAGCCCAAGAGCAACAGCTAGTGAAGAAGGTAGTTACACTGCAGATGTTATGCTTGTACCTCTTGAAGATGGTGATAGAGCAGAAATTTTAGTTCAAAATGGTAAAAAAATAATAGCTATTGATTTAAATCCAGTTTCAAGAACTGCTAAAATGTCTACTATAACAATTGTAGATAATATTGTAAGAGCTGTTCCACTAATGACTAAAATAGCTAATGAATTTAAAGAGTCTGGAAAAGCATATGATAAAGAATTTTTAGAAAAGATTGTTAATAATTTCTCTAATGAAGAAAACCTTAAAGACTCTTTAGCAGCAATAGAGTTAAAATAAATAGAATAATTAAATTTTTATTTTTTAAAATATTTTTTTTGGCTTGTTGAAATCTTATTTTATAGTTAATTGGTATTGTTTAAAGCTTATTTAAATTATGAAATCTATCTTTTTTAAAGAATTTCTGCAAAAATCAGGAACTTTAGATTAACTGTAAAAATGAATTTAAGCTAATTTAAAAATATTTTATAAAGATAAGCAATGGCTTTAAAGTGAATAGGATTTAAATAAAGCCATTTATTATTATTTAAAAAAATAGGTGTTTAATTTTAAAGCTTTAAAAAAAAGTAAAAAAAAGATAAATGGGTGTTTACCCTCATTATCTTTTTTTTATGTAATTTTTATTGTGTTTTTTATTTTTGATTTACCGTATTGTGTGTAAATCTTATAATTTCCTTTCTTTAGGTTTCTGATTTTTAGTGTTGCCTTTCCTCTTTTATTGGTTTTGACCTTGTAGGTTTTTCCTTTTAATTTAAATATTATTGTCTTTTTAGCTCGTGGTTTTCCTTTAGT
>NZ_FOTL01000006.1 GCF_900114585.1 Methanobrevibacter olleyae
GACATCTAGCATAATTCATCCTAAAATAAGGAACATCCTTTTTAAAAATTAAATCAAAAGATTTAAAAACTTCACGACAAGAATTAAATAATCTTACAAAATGAGGATTTGAAAGAACAAAATCATCATTAAAATCGCAAAATATATATTGTTCAACATCTAAAATACTATTTGGAGCAATTGTTTTTTGTTTTATCATGAAAAAAACTTTGCTCCAACTCTTTATTAAATTTTACTATTTTTAAATAAAAATCAAACAATTTTTTAAGAAAAAATTCTAAAAACCACTACTTTTTATTAAAAAAATTTTCAAATCAACAAAGTTTTTGAAAGAGCCCAAAATATTTAAAATATATCTTTAATTATATAAATATTTAGGCATCAAATATTTTAAATTGTTTATATAATCTAAGTTATAGAAAATAAAATTCATACTAATATCTTAATTTAAAAAAATAGTTATAATACTTAATTAATTTAACTATAAAAGATTTTATTTTAAAATGAGGTTAAATATAAGATATATTGTAAATATTTATAAATTTAAGATAATATTTATAAATTTAAAAATCAATATAAGATAAAATAAATAAGCTCTAAAAAACATATAAAATAATGATTTTAAAAAATAAAAATCAGGTTTTATTATGACAAATACAATAAGAGAAGATATAAAGCAAATTATTAAGTTTAGTATTTACTTAATTTTAGAAGTTAGTATTTTCTTTCTCATTACCAAAACTATTGGTGGAATAAGAATACCTAATTTTGAAACTGCCTTTATAATCATAATATTATTATCCTTAGTAAATGCAATATTATGGCCTATTTTAAGCTATTTTTCTCTTAGATTTATTGTATTAACCCTTGGTTTTGGAACCTTTTTAATAGACGGAATGCTATTATACATCATCAGTTTATTTATTCCAAATGTTTATATCGAAGGAATATCATTATTTTCCATTCCACTTCTTATTGGATTAATATCTTCTCTAGTTTCACTTATACTAAACATCGATGATGATGCAAGTTACTATCATATTATTTTAGAAAAAGAAATGAAAGTGATTCATAGTAAATCTGCTGGTAAAGAAGGTTTTATATTTTTAGAAATAGATGGTTTATCTTATTCTACCTTAAAAAAAGCATTAGATAATGAAGATATGCCTACATTATCCAGATGGCTAGAAGAAACCCATAAATTAACAGAATGGGAAACAGATCTTTCAAGTCAAACATCTTCATCACAGGCAGGAATACTTCATGGAAATAACAACAATATTCCAGCATTTCGTTGGGTGGAAAAATCAAATAATAATCGGATAATTTCATCTAATGGAATAGATAACTCTAAGCTAATAGAAAAAAGGATTTCAAATGGAAAAGGCCTACTTTCCAATAATGGAGCAAGTCGAAGCAATTTATTTTCAGGTGATGCAAAAGACCATATATTAACATTTAGTAAATTTTACAATTCCTCAAGTATAAAATCAAATAGTTGGTACTATCTATACTCTAAGCCTTATGTAATTACAAGAATTCTAATATTATTTATATTTGATATTATTATGGAATTATTATCAAGAATTAGACATTTATTTAAAAATATTCAGCCTCGTATTAAATGGAGAGGTTTAGCTTACTATATTGCACGTGCTGGTTCTAATGTATTTATGAGAGAAGCTACAACCTTTACTATAATTGGGGATATTTTTGCAGGACAGTACAATGTAATTTATGCAACATATATGGGTTATGATGAAATAGCTCATCACTCTGGTGTTGAAGATTATGATGCATTTTATGCACTTAGACAAATTGATAAACAATTTAAGCGTTTAGAAAAGGCAATAGAAAAATCTAATAGAGATTATAAAATAATTGTCTTATCAGATCACGGCCAATCTAAAGGATTTACATTTAAAGAAAAATTTGGCATAAGCCTAAATGACTTAGTTAAAGATTTATTACCTAAAAATATTTCAATACATAGTATTTTACACTCTAATGATGACCATTTTAGAGAAAAATATTCCCTAAAACCATATGTTGAAGAAAACATTGAAAAGATAGATAAAAGGATTACTAATAGAATAGATAACACAAAAGAAAAAATAGACAATACTATAGATAACACATTTGAAAGAATAGACAATAATATAGATATTAACTTTTCTAATTCATGGGATAGAATTGTTGATTTAAAAAATAAGGCTAAAGATTCAGAATATTTTGAAAAATTAAGAAGTGAAAATGGATTTTTAAATAGTGATGAGCCATTTTCAGTGAGATTAAATAATATTTCAAATGAATTAAATCTAAATATTAAATTTTCAAATAAAACTACAGTTAGTGATGATATTGCACAAACAATAGTACTTTCATCAGGAAATTTAGGATTGATTTATTTTACAGATTGGTCTAGTAGAATGACATATGAACAGATAGAAGATGCATTTCCTAGACTCTTAAATGGATTAGCCCATCATGAAGGAATAGGTTTCATCATGGTAAAATCTGATATATATGATACAATAGTTTTATCAAATGATGATGTCTTTTACTTAGATAGAGAAGAATATTATGGAAATCATTTTCTTGATAAATTTGGAAAAAATATAATTAAAAAACTTAAAAGAACAGATAAATTTGGACATGTTCCAGATATTTTAGTAAATAGTGAATATGATATGGATAATGATGAAGTATATGCTTTTGAGGAATTGATTGGAAGCCATGGAGGAGCTGGGGGTAATCAACAATACCCATTTATCTTATATCCTAATAGCTGGAATTTAGAAGAAGAGATATTAGGGGCTGAAAATGTCTATAAATTCTTTAAAAGAGAAATAGAAAAGTCATGGGATGAAAAATAAATATTAAATATAAAAACAATATTAACTTCAAATCAAAGTCTAGACCCAACGATTAAAAACTATATTAACTTCAAATCACAGCCAACAGACCTAATGATACTAAAATCAGTATTAAAGTAGATATGGAATCTGTTAGACTTGTAGATAATGGAATAACAATATTATCTGGGTCAAGCCCTCTTCTATATGAAATTGTAGATATATAAAATACTACAAGTAACATTATTAAAATTAAAATCAAACCTGCTATAAAGCTTATCAATAGAGAATTAAGGTATCCGACACCAATATTATGGAAAGCTAAAGTAGAAGATTCAGCTAAAAACCCAATTAAAGGATACATTACAATTGATAAAGTAATAATAGCTATAAAATTTTCCATAGTATGTTTTTTAGGTCTAAGTACAGGATCTATTAAACCAGAATGAAGACCAGAGGATAATCTTGCACCTAAGATACTTACTAAGCCACCACTTTCACCAGAGAACAATGGAACTAAGGTTAATAATGTTTGATTTTTAAGTAAAGTGCTAAGTGAATTATTTAATATTCCACCTGCAACTGTTCCTAAAATAGAACATAAGAAGAGTACTGGAGTAGATTGCCTTACAATATTTCTAACTTCATTATCAGAAGTATAAGCTGAAACTAAAGAGACTAGAGTTATTAAAATCACTACAATAAATAAAACAATCTTAACAATCGGATTAAAGCCAAGGAAGTTTACAATTAAAACACTTAAGATAATTGCAGGTAATGTAAAAAAGTCTCCAACTGCTGCAATAAATGGTGTTGTAACATTGTCTGGATCCCAACCACCTTCAAAGCTCTTAAGAGAAATAAACATAGTAATTGGAAGCATGATAATTGTTGATGCTAAACCTGCTATAAATGAAATTAAGACAAAGTCATAAACACTAATACTAGGGAACTTAAATATTATACAAATTACTTTAGCAATAACTGCAAGTAAAACAGAAAGTACCATTGTTAAAATTAAAGAAGCAGTAATATTTTCATCTAAAATATCTGATCTTTTAAATTCAGGAGATAAAGTACCAATGTGAAGGTGAGTACTTAACCTTGAGCCAAAAGATCCAAAAATATTACCTCTCATGCCAATAGCCCCTGGAATAATTACCATAAGGCCAGGATAGGTTTTTAAAAAGAAATCCATATTTCCTAAAATAATACCTGCAGATAAATCACCAACAGCACATATAGAAAGAGCTATTAAACTTTCTTTTAAAACAGAATCAGTGTCAGCTAAAAACTCTCTAATATTGCTTACTAAGCGTGCAGGTAGTGAAACTATGAATTTTATACCATTGAATAAAAATAGAATAAAATTAACAACTAATGTGACGGAAGAGTCCCCAAATTGACGTATCATCTTCAATAGATTTTTCAATTGGTTCACCTCCCATCATCATAGTAGCCACATCCATACATATTAAATTAAATAGAATTTAAAAAATTTTATAAAATATTTAAATTAGTTTTAAAAATTAATAATTAAAATTTATGATTAATCATCATCAATAAATTCTTCAATGTTTCCTAAATCTTCTAGATTAATTTCTCCATCTGCTAATTTTTCAATAATTTCAGTACCAGTTTCAGATCCTTTAGCTATTAAAACATCCCCTGCAAGGATAACAGTATTTTTATCTGGACCATAAATCCAAGAATCTCCACGCCTAATAGAAATAATTCTCATACCAGTACGGTTAAGTAATAATAATTCTCCTAAAGAATTATTTACTAAAACTGAATTTTCATAAACTTTAAAGCGAACGATATTCTTTTCTGATTCTTCCATTACCATTTTAAAAACAGGGTGTGGTTCAAATCCTTTTAAAGTCAAGTCAGCTAAATCCTTTGCTGCATTTCCCATAGATTCAGCAGCTTCTGCAATTTCAAGTAAAGTAGTTAATTTTTCTGCATCTTCAAGTGAACGAGCAGCTACAAGAGATTGCTTTTTAATTTCATAGTTCATACTGTTAAGTCTATTTTCAAGAGTAATTACTTCATCTGCTGCAGCTTTATTATTAAATAAAACAGCAGAATAAGCTAAATCAACCATTAATTCCGACATATCTTTCATTTCAATTAAAATATCTTTAACACTTGGCATTTTAAAACCTTCTTTAATTTTAATATGAATAAACAAGTATAATTTTAAATTATTTATTATTCTTTTTTTAGTTTTGAATAAAACCTTCATTTATCAATAGCTATTTTAAAGTCTTTAAAAGACATCTCCGTCTTAATTTTAATAATTCAATATGTTTATTTTTTAAATCATCAACATCTTCTAGTATATCATCAAGTCCTTCCCTAATATATTGACATGGTTTTTCTAGATGGATCCAATCACAGTTTTGACAGCTCCAAACACCTTTATCTTTAATCCACAGCCCACCAGTTATACCATCGGCACATGGATAGAAAGGACAATAACAGAAATCACATGCCTCTAATGATTTATGGCATGGTAGATAATCACAGTCATAATCAAGACCTTTAGGACTTTCACCATTTAAATACTTTTCAAAAAACTCCATATTGTATGAAATAAACTTTGGTTCAACTATATAATCAGAGGAAGTAATCATATAATCATCAATTTGATAAGTTAATTTATTTCCAATAATTAAAGTTGAATTTTCTTCTAGTTTTCCTTCATCAATATCTTTAAATTGGCAAATTTCATATGAATCCCTATTTACAATTCCAACTAATAATTCATTATTAAAATTAGTTATAATTTCTTTCAATTTCTTAAAGTTATGAAACTTATCTTCATTATTGATAAGATTTAATTTGTCAATTAGATTATGTATAAATAAAACTAAATTATTTTCTATAGCTAAATTAATCTTATTTTCTAGCTCTGTTGAAGATACAATTGGATTATTTAAATTAATAGCTACAAAATCATTTAATGGAGCTCCTAAAATAGATGCTGTATAATCAATTGGAGAAACTCCTGGATAAATTTTTAATTTAACATCATGATATTTTGAACTGATTTGAATTAAAAGATTAGATATAGCTTGAATATTTGAATCATTAGAGCAAATTAATGTTAGATTATTATCAAAAGATTTGCTAATAGATAATTCTATTTTAGAATAAGATTGCTCGAGTTTAGAATAAATAGATTCATTAGAATCTGAAGAAGCTGAGTCACTTTCTTCTATAGTTGAAATAATTTCTTTATCCTTTAAAAAATAATCCAACTCAGTTAAATCTAAATTATCATAATTCATTATAATATCAGAGTCTCTAATAGCTTCTAATGCATTTAAAGTAATGTTTCCAATATCAGACCCAATGTAAATAAGATTAATCATCATATCACCTTTTTAAAAAGGATTTTAATAAGATTTATAATTTTTGTATTTTTTAAAATATTAACCAAAATAATAAATTTAATGAATATCGTATTTAAAAACAATGATTAAATAATTATATTTTGATTAAGGAGAATAAAGGTACTATTAAGTCACTTGTAGCTGCACTAGAGGAACCACCAGAAGAAGACCCACCACCAGAACCACTAGAAGAGGAACCACCAGAAGAACCACCAGAGGAACCACCAGAAGAAGACCCGCCACTAGAGGAACCAGAGGAACCACCAGAAGAAGACCCGCCACTAGAGGAACCAGAGGAAGAACTTCCACTAGAACCACTAGAACTTGAACTACTTGAACTAGAACTTGAATGTTTAGAACGTGACTTATATTTAGAGCTGGAACTTGACTTATATGAAGAGTTAGTATCATCATCAAGGATAGAATATTTATTATTATCGTCAGCATCAAATATTTTTAAAATTGAATCAACTTTTAAAGTATCTAAATCAACTTCAATACCATTAATAGTATGTTTTGCAAGACCTGTAACTATGATTTTATAATCAGGCTCTCCATTAATTATAATAGAGCCAGATTTACCTTGAGGTTTTGAATATCCAAAAGCTGTTACTGTAACATTGAATTCATCATTATCAGTATCTTCAACTGTTGTAATAGTCATGTTTTCTACATTTACACCATCAACATCGGCTATCTCTGATACTTTATCAGCTAATTCATACCTATTAGTTACATTGATTTGGTCTGGATCTTTAATAAGTAAGTTACCAATATTTTCACTACTAAATATTGAAGTAACAGTACTAATTTGCATATTTATTAATTCTCCTGGATCAGGAACTTCTCCAGTTGCTAAAGTGTAAGAACTGAAAAGTCCTATTTCAAAAAATACAAAAAATAGCAATATTATAAGTATGATTCTTGATATTTTCATTTTTTTATCCCTTTTTGAATTAATTTTTCCGAATATGATTGTATTTTCTTTTTCAAATCATTTCGACGATTTTCAATTTTTCTTAAAATTTTTCTTATAGATATCTATAGATAACATCTTTTATTTAAATTAATAAAATTTATATTTGATAAAAATATTATAGTTAATATCTTATAATAATATTGTTTATATTATTTATGTATAATAAAATTATCGAAAAATAGCAATATATAGATTATTTTATTAACTAATAAATAAATAATATATGTATAAAGTTTTAATTGAAAATAATTATTCGAATATGATGGAACTATTTCAAAACTAGTAAAAAAATAACTAGAAAAAAGAAAAAAAGTTAAATACTGGTAAAAATAGCTAAAAAAAGAGATGATAAAGTGTTTGCTGAAATTCTAATTAAATTTGCAAGGAAAGGTATAATTTTATCTCCAGAGGCATATAATATAATTAAAAACTCTGAAAATCCTATAAATTTAAGTTCAGATATTATTTTAAAGTTAAAAAGCGGAAATTACCCTAAAGATATAGTTCCAGTAGATCTAAAAACATTAGAAACTATTGAAGGTATCAGTTTAAATATAAAATCTGCAAATAAAATCATGAAACAGGCACCACAAGACAAACAAAAAACAATAGAAAAAAAACAAACACCACAAGAAAAAACAGAAATAAAAAAACCAAAAACAATAGAAAAAAAACAAACACCACAAGAAGATATAAAAGTTAAAAATCCTGCTTATGCTATTGAGCATGTAGTTAAAATTGAAGATACAGCTGTTTCAGAAGATGCTATATCAAAATACAAACGTAATTTAACTGAATCTAAAGTTAATTTTGATAAATTTAAAGTGCTTAAAGATACAAGTAATAAATCTTATACAAGTGGAGAAATTGGAAACTTAATAGAATATTTCCAAAATAGATATAAAAAATTATCTGGAATCCTATCTAAAAGACCGGAACTTAGAACTTGGCAGAAAATCAATGAAATCACTGATAATCAAACTGATTTAAACTTAATTGTAATGATTACAGAAATCAGAACCACAAAAAATGGCCATTATTTAATTGAAGTAGAAGATGAAACCGGTTCTATACCTATTCTTGTAAGTAAAGATAATGATGAATTAATTAGAGCTACTAAAAACCTTATGAAAGATGAGGTTATTGGAATAATTGCTCAAAAAAGACAGGGAAATGAACTTGCAATATGTCAAAACATTATAGATCCTGGTGTTCCAAGAATGCCTAGAAAAGAAGTTGACTTTGCTACAGTATTTACATCAGATATTCATATTGGCAGTGTAACATTCCTAGAAGAGGCATTTGTTAAATTTACTAGATGGTTAAATGGTGATTTTGGTAATGAACAACAAAGAGAAATGGCTAATAATGTTAAATATATGATTGTTGGCGGAGACATCGTAGATGGTATTGGTGTTTATCCAAATCAAGATAAAGAATTAGCTATTAAAGATATTACAGCTCAATATGATGAAGCTGCTCGCTTGCTTGGTGATATTAGAAGTGATATTAAAATCATCATCACTCCTGGAAACCACGATGCATCAAGAGTTGCAGAGCCTCAACCTGCAGTACCTGAAAAATATGCTAAATCATTATATCAATTAAATAATGCAGAGTTCCTATCTAATCCAAGTATAGTAAGTCTAGATGGTTTAGAAGTATTAATTTACCATGGAAGAGGTATAGATGATATGGTAATGGGTTCTAATGACTTTTCACATGAACGTAACGACCTTGTTATGAAAGAGTTTTTAAATAAAAGGCATTTGGCTCCATTATACGGTGAAAGGACTCCTCTTGCTTCAGAACTTGAAGATCATTTAGTTATTGATAGAGTTCCAGATGTTTTACACACAGGACATGTTCATATTAATACTTATAAAAATTATAAGGGAATTCATTGTATTAACTCTGGTACTTTCCAGACCCAAACAGAGTTCCAGAAAATTTATAATATTGTACCAACTCCTGCAGAGGTTCCTATCATTGATGTAGGTGGCAATTATAAACAATTGAAATTTATAGATTAATCTAGATAGTATTCATTTAAAATAATTTATTATTTAATAATTTAATAAATTAAATTAGTTTTTATATCGTTTAAAGGATGATAAAATGGAAAAAGAAATTGTAAAATCCCTTGTAGAAATGTCAGCTTATGTATTTGAAAGAGGATTAGTTTCAGGTAAAGCTGGAAATCTTAGTGGAAGATTTAAAGGTGAATCTGGTGATATAGTAGCTATTACTCCAACACTTAAATCACTTGCTGATTTGTCTGAGGAAGATATTGTTTTAGTTGATGAAAATGGTAAAAATTTAACAAAGGGAAAGCCCTCTTCTGAACTAGCTATGCATTTAGCTATCTATAGGGAAAAGCCAGATGTTTTTGGAATTGTACACACTCACTCACCTTATGCAACTGGATTTTCATTTTCAAATAAAAAAATCAAGCGTCTTGAAGGTTTTGGAGCTATAAAGTCTAAATATTTAAAAGAGATTGAATATTTTAAACCAGGTAGTGTAGAATTAGCTGAACATGCTGCAGAAGCTTTAAAGACCGAAGATGCAATTGTTTTAAAAAATCATGGTGTTATAGCAACTGGAGAAACTGTAAAAGAAGCAGCTACACTAGTTGAATTTGTTGAAGAAATAGCTAAAACACAATTTGTAAGTCATCTTTTAAATTCTATTGAATAGATTTTAAATCGTTATAAAGATTTATATATATCAAAACCCAATATGATAGTATGAAAATTGAATTTGATAATATTGGAACAATTCATTCCCCATTTAAAGAACTTGAGGGTATGCCTATTCAACCAACTGGTGCAAAAGGCATTAAAGGAACAATATATCTTAAAGATGAATATAAAGCAGGATTAAAAGATATTGATGGTTTTTCACATCTCATATTAATATATCACTTACATAAAACAAAGGGAAATGCTATTGAAGTAAAACCATTTATGGATAATAATACACGTGGTGTCTTTGCAACAAGATCTCCTAAAAGGCCTAATAACATTGGAATGAGTACTGTAAAATTAGATAAAGTAGAGGAGGGTATTTTACATATTTCTAATGTAGATATTCTTGATGGAACTCCACTTCTTGATATTAAACCATATGTTCCACAGTTATTCCAAGACACTTTAGTAGATGACATTAAAATAGGATGGTTTGAAACTAAACACCAAAAAGCTAAAAATCAGAAAGCAGATGATAGATTTTTTAAATAAATATATCATCAATTCTTTTTTTTATGAATCGTTTAAATGTTTTATATACTACGAATTAAATGAAAATAACTAAAATATAATCTTTTTAAATAAGAATAGCTAAAATAATAAGAAATCCCTTAAAATAAGATTATATCGGTTAAAACATTTATCATTCAATGAAAGTATTTCTTAAAATACGAACAATATACATTAAATATATATACTTTGAAGATTATAATACTTAATGTTATATAACTATTTACTATTTTTGAAACTAATTTTACTTATTTTGATAATTTTTCAAAAATTGATGAATAGGGAGGAATTATTATGACTAATGGAACTTTTGAAGAAGTATCTGAAATTTTAAAACATATTATGGAAAATCCAAGTGTACCACGTAATATCAGAAGAGCTGCAGATGAATCTTTTGCTACTTTAAATGATGAAAGTGAAGATGTTACTGTTAGAGCTAGTGCTGTTATTTTGAAATTAGATGAAATTAGTAATGATCCTAATATCCCAGTTCATGCAAGAACCTTAATTTGGGAAATTTTGTCTAAATTAGAAGCTGGTTCAGCTTAACTAAGCTTCCAAGAAGCTTTAAAAACTTTAATCAAAGCTCTTTTTCTTTTATTTTTAATAAAACCCCATATCTATACTATTTTTTATCTCTTTTTATTCTTTATTAAGTATTTTTTTTTAAAAATTATACTAAAATGAAATATGCTATTTTTTAATTAATGAATATGACAATTTCTCAACTGCTAGTTAGAGGAAATTAAATATTACTTCTAGAAAAGTTTGGATATAATTTTAAAACTCTCTATAATATCTATAAACTTATATAGGAAATTTAGACATTAATTTCAAATGTAAAATTAAATAATCTCCTATTTACTTTTTTTATAGTTATTTAAATCCCTCTTTAAATAAAAGATCAAAATTTAAGTTCTGATTCTATAGTTAATATTTAAATCTTTAGAAGAATCAAATCCATAAATACGAAAAAGAAAAAGATTGTAGTTAAAAATATAGTAAACCTGGTTATATCAACCGCTTTATCGATACATTCTACCTTTAATGGATGAATATTATCACCTAAAGTATAAACTCCTTCTTTTTCAAGTTGAATATTTAATGCACCTGCTACAGTTGCCATTGTATAACCTGAATTAGGACTATCACAATTTCTAGCATCTCTTCTCATAATAAAATTAGCTCCTCTCCAATTAAGGCCTAAAATTCCAGAAGAAATAACTATCAATATTCCAGATATTCTTGCAGGTATATAATTTAAGGCATCATCTAAAATAGCAGGTATATAGCCAATATTATAAAGTTCATCACTTTTATATCCAAGCATAGAATCCATAGTATCAACTGCTCTGTGGATTAATGCTGCAAGTATTGCAAGGATAATAACATTAAAGTCATTCAATCCTAAAAGACTTGCTATTATACCAACTATTGAATAATAAAATATTGTAGAAACATAAGAATCAGGTATATTCTCAGTTAACGTTTCAATAACTGCAGATATAATGTGTTCTTTGCTTAATTCATTAGTTTTTCTACTTACTAAATAACTAAGAGATTTACGTGCCTTATTTAAATTATTATTTTTTAAGTCTTTTCTAAGATTGCTAGCTGAATCTAACAATAATTTTACAGAAAATGTAGAAGATAATAATAAAACAGCAATAATCTTAAATAAATAAATCATTCCATCATTAAGGTATAATAAATGCTTTATTAATAACAATGGCACTAAAACAATTAAAGATGAAGTTAATATTATAGATATTGATATTAAAAGCCCAGATAATTTATTGTTTATATTGATAAAATACTTTTTAAAAAAGTTTATTAAATTTCCAATCCATACAACAGGATGTATCTCAACTGGAAATTCAGCTATTAACAAATCAATTGCTATTGCAAATAATAAAGTTGTAAGTAACATATAAATTGAATTTGAATAAATTTCACTTATCATTAAAATTAAATATATTAGCCAACTATATATAATTTATTGATAAGTAAAAAAAAATTAATTAAAATTTATATTTTAAAAGGATATTAAATTAGGAATATTTGAAAAAGTTCATAAAGTGATAAAATGGCAATAGATGAAGAAAAAATTAGAACCTGGTTAATGGAAGAAGATATTATCCGTGAGAAGATTTATGATGAAAATGCTAATTTCCATTATATAATCAATTTTCCAAATGATAATGCAATGGATATCATTCAGCCTAAAACAAAGGAAGATGTTCTTTTAATAGGTTGTGCTACAGAAGTCTCAAAAGAGGAACAGAATATCATTAAAAACAGCTCTAAAAGCACCAATCAAGAATTCATCTGGAAGATAAGATTTACATTAAACGAAATGCTACTTGATTTTAAGCTGGAACATCCGAATGATGAGCTAAAGAGTTTCATTATAACAGAAGATATCTTTGAAGATGGGCTAACAAAACACCTACTTATTAAATCTATTAAAAAGGTATTTAAAGGAAAGTTAGAATGCATTTGGATTCTTGGTAAAACATATGGATCTAATCAACTAAAGAATATATCTGATGAAGAATTTCAATTATAATGATTTATTTAAAATTTTTTATTTTTTATTAATTTAGTTTAGCTTATTATGATTTTTTTTCATTGAATTTTATTATTTTTTATTATTTTTCATGCTAAAATTCTTCATATTTTTTTATTTTTTAGAGAGTGAGAGATGTATTTCAAGTGTAATGATTTTGATGGTCTTGAAAAGATTGACAGGTCTATTTCCACTGAATACATTTGAAATTTAACTCCCTTTCTTTTTATGAAAAATTCCTTTTTAAAATGCTTTAATCATGATTTAGATTGCTTAAATTTGATTTTAATTTTTCAGCTAAAAAATTTTACAGTTGAAATGCATCCCTTAATTTTCCTTTCTTGCAAAAATTCTTTACAGTTGAAATGGTACTCTCTGTCATTTTTTTACTATTTTTAATAAAAAATTAATTTTTAAACTATAATTTTCTTCTTAAATTAATATTGAATTAGGATTTTTGCATAATTTTTAATTTAGATTTAAAAATTAGTTTTATTTTTAATGATTATAATAATACCTTTAAATTTTTTCAATTAAAATATTAATTTTAATTTATTTTAAAATAGACCATCATTTCAACTGTAAAATTTATTTAGACAATCTTAAAACTGATTTTTACACATGAAATTCTACCATTATCATTAGAGTTTCTTCATTGTTTGATTTTTTAAGAATGTTCCTTAATTTTGAAATTATAAAAAACTTTAAATATAAAATTTTATATACAATAGTAATACAGTTGAAATTTTACTTTGAAAATGAAAATTTCTATTTTTAAAAATTATTTTTAATTTGATTTTATTAAAATTTACTATTTTAATTATTATTAAACTTTTTATTATTTTATGAGATGATGTGTATGAGTGATAATATATTTGAGGGGCTTGATGAATACTTACCAGTTGATGATACTATTTTTAAAGATAAAAAACCTTTAGATCATCGTTTTTTACCTGAAAATTTACCACACAGAAAAAATCAAATTACTGCAATTGCAAGATATTGGGTAGAAGCTTTAAAAGGTACCACTCCCTCTAATATAACAATCTATGGAAAAACAGGAACTGGTAAAACAGCAGCAGCTAAATTTGCAAAAGAACAATTAATTGATGCTTCTAAAGATAAGCCTGTTTTTATTAGAGTAGAATATGTTAGATGTACTGATTTTAATACAGAATATCAAGTACTTACTCATTTATGTCAAAGATTAGGTAGAGATGTTCCAAGTCGTGGTTGGACTAAAGGTGAGATTGTTAATGCATTTAGAGATATCTTAAGAAGAAATGCATTTGGGCGAAACTTAATTTTAATTGTTATTTTAGATGAGGTTGATATTCTTCTTGAAAAGGATGGGGATGGTTTATTATACACTCTTACAAGAACTGACAATATTGCTATTTTATCAATTAGCAATTATCTTAACTTTAAACAGTTTATTAAACCAAGAGTTGCAAGTAGCTTAATGGATAAAGAAATAGTATTTCCACCTTATGATGCAGAACAGTTAGCTGATATTTTAGAGGAAAGATCTGAACTTGCATTTTTTGAAGATACCCTTGAAGATAGTGTTATTCCATTATGTTCAGCTATGGCTGCAAAAGAAGAAGGAGATGCAAGATATGCACTTGATTTATTAGAAAGTGCAGGTGATATAGCTATTGATAATGGTTTTGATAAAGTTTTAGGTAAATTTGTACGTGAAGCTAAAGATGTTATTGAGTATAATAAGGTTAAAGATGTTGTTATTACATTACCTACTCAACAACAAAGAGTCCTTGCAGCTATCTTAAAATTAACTCAAGAAGGTGAAGAGATAACTTCTGGTAAGTTATTCGAATCCTATAAGGAGATTTCTAAGGGGGATGCTGTAACTTATAGAAGAATCTTTGACTTTGTTAATGAGTTAGAGATGTTAGGTATTATTTCTACTAATACTGTATCTAAAGGTAGAGCTAAAGGAAGAACTAATATTATTAGTTTACAAATAGATACAGATTTATTAGAAGAGAATTTGTATAATCTTTTATAATCGATCTTCTTTTAATATCTGATTTTAAAAGGTATAATCTTTTATAATAGATCTTCTTTTAATATCTGATTTTAAGGTATAATCTTTTATAACTAGCTTTTTTTTAATATTTAGGCATAATTTTTTATATTCAATCTTTTTTTAATATTTAAAAACCTTGATGAAATTTTTTATCTATTTTTTTTTACTAACTAGCAATTTAATTTTTTTTAAAAAAAGAACTACTCATATCTATGGGTAATTAAGTTCTTTAAAATAGCCATTCTAATAGGTAATGCATTAGCTGCTTGTTCAAAGTATTTATTGTACTTAGTATCATCAACATCATATGCAATTTCATCTATTCTTGGAAGTGGGTGCATAACAATTAAATCCTTACCTTCAAGTAAATCTTTATTGATTGAATAAGCACCTTTAGTTTGTTCATATTCTTCTAAATCTGGGAATCTTTCTTTTTGAATTCTTGTAACGTATAAAACATCAACATAATCAATAACATCTTTTAAGTTATTAGTTTCCTTATACTTAATATTATTATTTCCTAAATCGTGTAATGTTTCTTTAGGCATTTTAAGCTGTTCTGGTGAGACAAAGGTCATTTTTACATCATACATACCTAAGGCACATGCTAGTGAATGTACAGTACGGCCGTATTTTAAATCTCCAAGAAGTGCAATATTTAATCCATCTATTTTTCCAAAGTGTTTTTTAATAGTATAAAGGTCAAGTAATGTTTGAGTTGGGTGTTGGCCTGCACCGTCTCCTGCATTAATAATTGGCACATCTACAATATCTGATAAAAAACGTGATACTCCTTCAAGGTCATGTCTTATTACAATAGCATCACAATAAGATTCAAACATCTTTGCTGTATCTGCAATACTTTCACCTTTTGCTACTGAACTATTTGCTGCATTTCCAAGCTCAATACATTCTCCTCCAAGTCTTTTCATAGAGCTTTCAAAGGATAATCTTGTTCTTGTAGAAGGTTCATAGAATAAAAGTCCTAAGATTTTACCTGCAAGCTCTCTAGATTTTTCTTTTGATTTAGCTACATCTTCAAGTTTACTTGCTTCATCTAAGATAAATTCTATTTCTTCTTTTTCAAAATCTTTTAATGAGATAAGATTTTCATGGCCAAAAATACTATTACACTCCTTAAATTTTACACTTGAAATACAAGTCTATTTTAATAAATTTATTTTTAATATACTTTTTAAGCTTTATTTATATTTTTCTTTCATTGTTTATTATTTTTTTTTAATTACAATGTATTGCTATTGTTTTTTTATTAATTTTTTAATAAAACAATTCTATGCTACTTTTCTTATAATAATAAACCCATTATAAAAAGAGCAATTAATATTGCTATTGCGATTCCTACAAATCTCAATGCAATATCCATGATTTTTTTTGCAACAATTACTAATATTATAAATATGATTGAAAAAATAACAAGTTCTGTAAACATATTCTAACCTCTTAATTTATATGATGTTTTTTCTTCTTAATAATTTTTTATTCTTCTTTTATTAAATAATTTTTTAATGTTCCAATATTTTCTATTGTAACTTCTACAATTGAATCTTCTTTCATTTCTCCAACACCTGGAGGGGTTCCTGTAGCTATTATATCTCCCGGATTTAAAGTCATTGTTTGACTTATATAAGATATAATTTCTTGTGGTGAGAAGATCATCATAGATGTATTTGAGTTTTGTTTTAGCTCTCCATTAACTTTTGTAATTATTTTTTGATTTAATGGGTCTAGTTCTGTTTCTATAAAAGGACCAATTGGTGCAAAGCCATCACAACTCTTTCCTCTTGTCCATTGACCATCACTTAATGTAAAATCTCTTGCAGTTACGTCATTGATGATTGTGTATCCAAAGATGTAGTTATCTGCTTCCTCTAAGCTGACCTGTTTAGTTTCTTTTCCAATAACAACTGCAAGCTCTCCTTCATAATCAACTTGTTTTGACATTTTTGGATAAATTATCACTGAATCATTTTTATTAATTGTTGTAGATGGTTTTATAAATATTACAGGACTATTTGATAGGTCTAAATTTAGTTCTTTAGCATGGTCTTTGTAATTTAGACCAATACAGACTATCTTTGATGGATCAGTTGGAGCTTGTATTTCAATATCTTCTAAGCTATGAGATTCTAATATATTATCTAAAATTGTTTTAATGTCTCTGTTAAAATAGTCTAAAATATCTCCTTTTAGCTCAACTACTTTATTATCTTCATCTAAATACCCTGTTTTAATTTTTTGATTGTTATTTAGACTATTTTCCCTGTTTTTAAATCTTAAAAATTTCATATAACACCATTAAAAAAGTTTTAATAGCTCGAATTTAGAGCCATTATAGTCATTTTAATTATTATTGGATTATTCTTTTATTGGAATTTTAATTTTAGAACTATTAATTTTTAATTATTATTGGATTATTCTTTTATTGGAGGGATTGTTTTTTATTATTGGATTATTCTTTCTATTGGAACTACTAAAATATCACGAGCTCCAGCATTTCTGAGTTTATTTACAAGTTCAAATACCTCGTTTTCATCTACTACTGCTTGAACGGCCATAGTTTCTTCTTTTGATAAAACTTCAGATACAGTTGGTCCACTCATTGCAGGCATAACTTTTTGAACTTCACATAGGTCTTTTTTTGCTACATTCATCATAACTAATTTTTTTCGCCCTGCTTCAAGTACACCTTGAATACTTGTACTTACAGCTTCTACAAGGTTCTTTTTTTCTTTATATGACTCTTTATTTGCTATTAATTTAATTGAACTTTCAAGTATAGTATCAACTATTTTTAAATGATTCATATTTAATGTTGTACCAGTACTTGTTAGGTCTGTTATAGCATCTGCTATTCCAATAAATGGAGCTATTTCAGTTGATCCTGTTAATTTTACAATTTTTATATCTAAATTATCTGATTCAAGATATTCTTTTGTAAGCTTAGGGAATTCTGTAGCTATTGTCATACCATCTTTTAAGTCTTCTTTGCTTTTTATTGGACTGTCATCTGGTGAAGCAAGTACGAGCTTAGTTTGACCAAACTGTAAATCAAGAAGTATTTCAACATCTGCATCATTTTCCTCTATAAGGTCATAACCTGTAATTCCCATGTCACAGATTCCTTCATCTATAAATTCTGGTATGTCTGCTGCACGTGCAAACATCACATTTATATCTTTATTATAAGTTTCTGAGAATAATTTTCTATTTGAGGCATCTTTAAGACCAAGCCCTGCTTTTTCTAATATTTTTACTGCAGGATCACTAATTCTACCTTTTGATGGTACTGCAATTTTAAGTTTCATCTAACTCTTCCTTAATAATTTTTTAAATAGATTTTTTTAATCTTATTTTTTAAATAAATTTCTTTTATCTACTCTTATTTTAGTTTTATTTCTATTTAATTTTAATTAATTTTTAATTTTAAAACACTTAAAAGATTTATAAATTTTAATTAATTTTTAATTTTAAAACACTTAAAAGATTTATAAATTTTAATTAATTTTTAAGTTTAAAAAAACTTAACAACTATAAATTTTTTTATTTTCTAAATTGCAAAATATTTATTTCAAATCATCCGAACTAATATTTTATATCTTATATAAATAGTTGAAACTTTGTTTATATTATATATACTTTATGTTTTTTCATTATAAATAATGTAAAATTATTAGATTTAAATTTCATATTATTATTTATCATATTTTTTAAAATAAGGCATTATATTACCCTATTTTTTAGAAAATTTTATATACTAGTAATTTATAAGATTATATTGTACTTATAAAAAAAGCTTATTTAGCTAGTATTTTTTTAAAATATTTAGTTTAAATAATCTTTTTGTAAAAATATTTTTAAATTTAATGAAAATATTATTGCATTAGTATATAGGTATATTTTTTAAAATAAAATTATGGAGAATGATATTTATGAGTATTCCTGTAGCTCCTATCGGAAGAATTATTAAAGAAGCTGGTGCTGAAAGAGTAAGTGAAGATGCTAAAAAAGAATTAAATGCTTATGTTGAAGCACAAGCTACAGAAATTGCTAAAAAAGCTATCAAATTCGCAGAATTAGCAAAAAGAAAAACCATTAAAGCTGAAGACATTGAATTAGCTATTAAAGAATTATAATTATAAAATTGAAATAATGTTTTTACATTATTAATACAAGCTTTTTAAGGCCTTTGGCCTTAAAGAACTTGAACAAGGTTTTATCACTATAATTAATGGCTTAAAAAGCTTTTTAAAAAACTTTTTCTAATTTTTTTACTATTTTTTACTATTTTTTACTATTTTTTACTATTTTTTATTTATTTAATTTTTTTTAACATCAACTTCTTATCTATTTTTCAAAACTTTAAAAAGGCTTGATTAAAATCATTTCCATATATTCGCTAAAAACCACGATTTTCATTTTATTAATTTTTTAAAGCTTTTAATCTTTATAGATAGCGGTATTTTGTATTTTATAGTATTTGAGTTATTTATTTTTTAAAATTAATTAATTAATTAATTATAATGATACTAAATAATTTAACAACTTTATATTAATTTTTAAATTTTGCTAAATTTTTCAAGTTTAATTAATTCAATGTTTTTTAAATTTTAATATAATATTGAAAAACAAAATCAAAATTTATTTATATAAATTTTAATATAATAAGATTAAAGTGGTGATTCTCATGAAATTTAAATATTTATTTTTGAGTTTAATACTTTTAGTATTGGCATGTAGTATAGCAACTATTGCAGCTGAAGAAGCTATAATCGATGATTATAGTTTTACTATACCTGATGGTTATTCTATTGTAAATCAAAGTGAACAGATGGTTTCAATGCAAATTGATAATGATCATGCTATAGTTATGTCAGCTCCTGATGATGTTCAAAGTCCTAAACAATTTAAGACAGGTCTTGAAAAACAAGGTTATAAATTTGGAGATGAAGAAAATTATACTAAGGGAAATTTTGATATAGAACAATATAATTATGATTATGATAAATATCAGGGATTTTTATATATCTGTGATGATAATACTGATAAAGATGATGATGTAATTTTAATTACCCTTGTAATTCCAAAAACTGATGATGTACCAAGTGAAGATGAAAATCCTGTAACTGGTATTTTAGATTCTTTAAAAGAAGTTGATTAAATTTTCTTTTTTTCTTTTTTCATTTAATTTTTTTTAAATATTATTTTTTATATATTAATATTATAAGTATATCTTGAAATAAAACTAATTTTTTTTAGATAAATGAATAAAAATAGGGAAATTCAAAATTATAAGTATATCTTGAAATAAAACTAATTTTTTTTAGATAAATGAATAAAAATAGGGAAATTCAAAGGAATTTTCATCTAAAAAAATTTTGACCCCTAAAATTTTATATTTTATTAAACAAATAAATATAATTAGCTATTTTAAAAATTTTATGTAATTGAGGTTAATTTAATGAAAGAACTTAATGTGGTTGCTGCTATTATAAAAAAGGATAATAAAATCTTAACTACTCAAAGAGGATATGGGGAATTTAAAGGTCTTTGGGAATTTCCTGGTGGTAAGATAGAAGAGGGGGAAACTAAAGAAGATGCTTTAATTCGTGAAATAAAAGAAGAATTAAATGCAGATATTATAGTTGAAAAATTTGCCTTAGATTTAGAGTGGCAATACCCTAATTTTTACCTTTATATGTCTTGTTTTGAATGTAGTTTAAAAAGCGATATAAAATTATTAGAGCATATGGGTGCTAAATGGTTATCTTTAGATGAAATTGATTCTGTAGAATGGATTGAAGCTGATATTAAGGCTGTAAATTATATTAAAGAATCTTTAACCTTCTAATTATAAAAGATCTTTTTTAAAGGTGAGCTAATGAGTAAAGATATGAATGACATCATTTTAAAAGGAGCAGAAACGGCTTTTATTAATGAAAATTTCCAGTCTTCATTAGAATATAGGCCTAAATTATTAGTTAATAATAGTTGTCACAAGGTCTTAAATTCAATCAAAGATGAATTAAAGGATTGTGAAGAGTTTTTTATTAGTGTTGCATTTATCACTAGGGGTGGACTTACTCCACTTTTACAAGATTTAAAAGAACTTGAGAGGAAAAATATAAAGGGAAAAATACTCACCACTAACTATTTAAATTTTACAGAGCCTAAAGCTTTAAAAAAGCTCAATGACTTATCAAATATAGAAATAAAGCTATACAAAACTGCTGATACTGATGGTTTTCATACTAAAGGATATATTTTTAAAAATGATGGGATATATAAGGCTATTGTAGGTAGCTCAAACCTTACTTTAAATGCTTTAACAATCAATAAAGAGTGGAATATTGGTTTTTCATCTCTTTATGATGGAGAAATTATTAAAGATTTAATTGATGAATTTAACGATTTATGGGATAAATCTTTTATAATAGATGATATCATTGAAGAATATGAAAATATTTATAATTATAAAAAGAACTTTAAAGATTTTAATAGAGATTATATAGAAATTAAAGAAGAAACAAAAGAAAATTTAGTACCAAATTCTATGCAGAGAGACTTTTTAGATAATATCAGAACTCTTATTCAAAATGGAGAAGATAGAGCTCTTTTAGTATCAGCTACTGGTACTGGAAAAACTTATGCAGCTGCATTTGCTGTAGAGGATTATAAACCTCAAAAATTCTTATTTTTAGTTCATAGAGAACAAATCCTAAATCAAGCTACTGAATCATTTAAAAAAGTATTTAATGGTGAAGATAATAAATTTGGCCTTCTTTCAGCTAATTCAAAAGAGTATGATAAAGATTATTTGTTCTCAACTGTACAAACAATGTCTAAAGAGGATGTCTATACAAGATTTGATAGAAAAGAATTTGATTATATAATAATAGATGAAGTTCATAAAGCAGGGGCTCTTAGCTATAAAAAGCTTTTAAATTATTTTAAACCTAAATTTTGGCTTGGAATGACTGCTTCCCCTGATAGAACTGATGGTGAAAATATTTATGAAATATTTGATTATAATGTACCTCTTGATATTAGACTTCAAGATGCATTAGATGAATACTTATTATGTCCTTTCCATTATTTTGGAATAAGTGATTTAACTGTTGATGGTGAAGTTTTAGATGATGAAACTGATTTTAGATATTTAGTATCTAATGATCGTATAAACTATTTACTTGAAAAATCTGAATATTATGGCCATACAGGAGATAGATGTAAAGCTCTTGTATTTTGTAGTACAAAAAGAGAAGCTAATGAATTAGCTCAAGAATTTACAAGAAGAGGCCATCCTTCAGCATTTTTAAGTGGGGATGATTCACAAAAGAAACGTGAAGAAGCTATTAGAAGATTAACTGATGATAATGAAAAAGATTATTTAGAATATATTTTCACAGTAGATATTTTTAATGAGGGAGTAGACATTCCAGAAATTAATCAAGTATTGCTTGTTAGACCAACACAATCTTCTATAATCTTTATTCAACAATTAGGAAGAGGATTACGTAAATTTAAAGATAAAGAATATGTGGTTATCATTGACTTTATTGGAAATTATAAGAATAATTTCTTAATTCCTATAGCTTTATCAGGAGATAGAACCTATGATAAAGATAATATTCGCAGATATTTAATGGAAGGATCTAAGATAATTCCAGGTCAATCTTCAATTAATTTTGATGAAGTTTCTAAAAAGAGAATCTATAAAGCTATTGATAATACAAGCTTTTCAAGAGTTGCTTTATTTAAGGAAAAATATCAAAATCTCAAATTTAGACTTGGAAGAATTCCTTATCTTTGTGATTTTTATGAAAATGGAGAATTTAACCCAGAATTAATTTTAAATCATAATAAGTACGATTCTTATTATAATTTCCTAAAGAAAATAGATGATAGTTATAAGAATTCAATTGATGAATTGGATAATCTTTCTTTAAAATTTATCTCATCAAAAATACTTAAGGGAATAAGGCCACATGAGGCGGTTATTCTTAGATATTTAAGATATAATAAATATTTCACTATAAAATCTATTGAAGAAGTTTTATATGATGAATATGGCCTTAAAGATCAATTCGAATCTATTAAAGGTGCTATTAATTTACTAAGTTTGAATTTTTATAAAAAGGAAAGTAATCAAAATAAAAATAATCAAACTACTTTATTTGAACCGAAAGATAGAGTAAGTTTTGAAGATTATCAAAAAAACACAGTATCAAGTGCTATTGGTAAGATAGATGATTTTGGTTATGAAAATATTTTCTTTAATTTAGATATTGGTTTAGATAGTTTAGAAAATAATAAAAAGCATAAATTTATTATTTCTGATTATTTTAGAAAAGCTTTAACTAATAATACTTATTTAAAACACTTTGAAGATGCTATTGAGTATACTTTATTAAAATATGATTCTGTTTATAGAGTTGAGGATGATGAATTTAAATTAAATGCTAAATATTCAAGAGAAGATGTCTTAAAAATTTTAAATTGGAAATTCTTTATGAACGGCCAAAATATTGGTGGATATAAAATAAAGTATAACACTTGCCCTATTTTTGTAACTTATGATAAAAAAGAAGACATCTCAGAAACTATTAATTATGAAGATGAATTTGAATCAAGAGATGTATTTAGTTGGATGAGCAGAAATAATCGTAAAATTGATAGTAATGAGCTTAAACCTTTAGTTAATTATACTGATATAGATATTCGTTTATTTGTTAAAAAAAGTGATGATGAAGGAATTGACTTTTATTATATTGGCAAATTAAGTCCATTAGGTGAGCCTATTCAACTTTATAGAACTATTGATGGTAGAGAAAATCCTATTGTTAATTTTAAATTTAAAATAGAACATAGTGTTGATGAAAAGCTTTATAATTACTTTATGGATAAATTAGATGAAGAGTAATTAGTTATTAAAATTTCTTCATCTTCTATAATTATTTCTTTAAATTTTATCTAATTCTTTTATACCAATTTCTTGTATGACCTTATAAACAGGGTCTAATTTACGCTAATTAGGTATAAATACTATAAATCCATCTCTACCTCGTGTAAGTAGTACTCTATAAGTATTTCTTCTATATGTATTTTTTTGCTGTTTTATCTTCAAATAGTTTGTATTTTTCCCATTCTTCACCATTCCAAATCCAATTCCCCCTGCTTCAAATCTATTATTCATTCCATATTTTGGAAGGATTCTACTTCTTGATGATGATATCGGCCGTATTTTTTATTTGGTTCATTTTTATATCTATTTCTACAATAAGATTTAGAAGTTTCAACTCTTGTGCAGTACATATTGTATCCTTCAGCAAAAATACTTTCTCCCAATCTTTTTCACTACTATTTATTGTTTTTTACATAATTTTATTCCTTCATTTTCTCCTTTATGTATTTCTTGCCCTTCAACTACTAATCTTAAAAGAACACACCAAATTTAAAACGTTCTTTAGAGAGTTTTATCATTACTTCAGGTATTTAAAACTTTTAAGAAAATTAAGCTTAAATTACTTTATTTTAAAAAATACTTAAATGAAAAAGGTAAAAATTTGTTAAGTAGTTCAGTGAAATTTTGTAAAGTAGTTCGGTAAAAGTTTATTGAGTAGTTCAGTGAAATTTTGTAAAGTAGTTCGGTAAAAGTTTATTGAGTAGTTCAGTGAAATTTTGTAAAGTAGTTCGGTAAAAGTTTATTGAGTAGTTCAGTGAAATTTTGTAAAGTAGTTCGGTAAAAGTTTATTGAGTAGTTCAGTGAAATTTTGTAAAGTAGTTCGGTAAAAGTTTATTGAGTAGTTCGTTCATATATTATAATTAAGAAAATATTTTCATTATAAGTTCTTCATTGCTTAATTAAGGATAGTATATTATTTAATTTTTTATAAAGAAAATTATATCTCCTAGGATTATCATATTTTAAACAGTCAAATATAGTATACAATAGTTCTTTCCTAAAATTTGGGGAATGTTTATTTTCATTTAAAAAGTCTATTAAATATTCAACCAAATCTAATTTGAGTTCATTAAATATTTTAAAATTTCTTATTGAAATTGGGGTCTGACTAATTTTTTCACCAACATGTACTAATCTTGTTGGTTCATCATTTAATAGTAATGATACAAGTTTGTTTAAATAATCTTCATCTATCTCTAATTTAGAGCAACTTAAAATTTTTTGATCGATGTGCAATTTCAAGTGAAAAAGGATTTCAACAAAGTGATTTTTTATTTTTTTACTATTATTATAATATTTATATTTTGAAAAATTGATTTAATCTTGTTTAATTATAATTTAATTATAATTTTTACTATTTATTGAAAATAATTTATAAATTATTATTTTTTAAGGATATGAATCTATATTGATGTTAGTTTTAATAAAAAACTTATATACTCCTTTTTAGTAATACATATACTTTTGTTCTAATTTTTAACTTATCAATCTAATAAACAAATTCTTTAATTGTTTTTAATGTAGGTGCTTGAGCAACTAAAGGAACTGTCATAATAAGAATATCTCCATTTTTAACAACATCTTAATTCAAGAGAAATATCATAATCTTTAAGCTCATCAATAGTTTCATTAGCAACTTTCAATGCTTTTTCTTCTTTTCTTGATTCTACAATTAGATCCTCACCTTCAATAGATAATGTTTTACTATTCCTAAAGTTTGAGGACCTGTAGCTCATATTATACTAATTTTCATTTAAACACCTCTATTTTTGGAATCAACTTTGAATTCTGATAAATATCCATTATTAGTCAAAACAAGGTTTTCATGTTTATTTCCAATAGCTTTATAGATATTTTTAATTATCCTATAAACCGTGTTTCTACTACAACCTACATGATTTGCCATATCGGTTACTGACATAGTATCCATATGGAATAATATAAATTCAATAATACTTATTGGGACTTTTGAATTCTCAAGGAAAGTATTTGTAAAGTCATTAAAATTATTATTACATTTTTTACAGGTGTATTTTCTAATTTTACCTTTGTAATCAGATTTTTTAAGAAATCCTTTTTTATACACATCAAAAGACTTACATTTAGGACAATATACTCCATCAGCCCATCTGATAGATCTAAAAATATCCATAAATAATGTTTCATTTAGATAAACATCAGAGGATTCTTTTGCAATTATTTTTTTATAATCATATGCTCCCATGAGAATCACCTCAATTAAATATCTCCTTTGTTGAAATCCTTTTCACTTGAAATTGCACATCGATCAAAAAAATTTTAAATTACTTTAAATTAGATATAATATTCTAAAAATGATTTAAATTTAGTTAAATTTGAAATATTATTTTAATGTCAAAAAATAATAAATAATAAACTATATTTAATGAAAAAGGGAATAAATATTATTATACATCCTAAAATATTAATTCCTCAATCTTATTTTGGTCATTTATTACAATTAAATCTTTTGGATTTTAAATTAGAAAATCCAGTTGGAACATACATTGAAAGAATAATCAAAGAGCTTGAAAGTAAATCTAACAAGAACGAATTAGAGTGTTTTATCATCTTATGCATTTGAATATTCTAAAATAATATTTCAGGATTATTACAGTAAGTATTCCAAGCATAAAAATGTAGCTAAATTCACAATATTATGTATAAAAACTTATTTAAATTTAACTTACAGAGAAATTTGTGAAGTGATTGAACTTTCAAGTGAAATTCGTAGGATTTTAAAGATTCAGAAAGTTCCCAATTATTCAACTTTGAAAAAATTCTTTAAAAAGCTTGCACCAAATATTCGTGGTTTAAATGAAGTTATTTTAAATAGATTTGTCACTAAATATTAATGAAGAAAACAAAAGCTTTTGCCATCATTCAAAATAAAAAACGAGGCAAAACAGGTTATTTCTAGAACTCAAAGTCCTTATGTTTTCACCAAACCAATATATTCAAGGCATAACTGTTGAAAGTGTATTTAGTGTAATTAAAAGAATATTCAGTGGAATAAATACAAGTAGAAATACTAATTTATCAAATAAAGAAACTAAATTCAAATATTTGATGTATAACATCCACAGATTAATTCAATTAATTAAAAAATAAGGATTTCAACAAAGCCTAAATATCTAAATGGAAAAAAAAATAAATAATTATTAAATTAAGATTCAATAATTATTTTAAAAAAACACTTATTTTTTTGGATAGAAACCGCTTGGTTCTTCTGATAAATTGATCATGATGTTTTTCATTTGAGTATAATGTTCTAAAATAACTTTATGAGTTTCACGACCAATACCAGATTGTTTATAACCTCCAAATGGGGCACCTGCAGGAATTGAATTATAAGTATTTACCCACATACGACCAGTTTCAATTGCATTACACACACGTATAGCACGGTTAATATCACGAGTCCAAACTGCTCCACCTAAACCATAGGCATTGTCATTTGCCATTTCAACAACATCTTTTTCATCTTTAAATGGAATAACAACAGCAACAGGTCCAAATATTTCTTCTTGAGCAACTTTCATATCGTTAGTAACATTAGTTAATAAAGTTGGTTTAAAGAAACTTCCTTCTGAAAGTGAACCTTCAGTATATCTTTCACCACCTACAGCTATTGTAGCACCTTCATTTACACCATCTTGAACACATTTTTCAATTTTTTGAACTTGTCTTTCATCTATTTGGGAACCCATTTGAGTATCTTCTTCCCATGGCATATTAACATTTATTTTGCTAAATTGATCTACTGCTTCTTTAACAAATTTATCATATATCTCCTCTTGTACAAATACACGAGAACCTGCACAACATACTTGGCCTTGGTTAAAGAGAATACCAAGTTGTAATCCATCAATTGCTATATCCCATTTACAATCTGCAAAGTATATATTTGCAGATTTACCACCTAATTCAAGAGTTGATGGAATTAATCTACATGCAGCTGAATCTGCAACATTACAACCAATTTCAGTTGAACCAGTAAATGCTAATTTTCTAAATCCAGGATGATCTAATATATATTGGCCTGATTTTGAACCTTTACCAGTGACAACATTAAATACGCCTTTAGGAATTACTTTTTCAGTTAATTTAGCAAATTCAAGTACACTTAGTGGAGTTGAACTTGACGGTTTAAATACAGTACAACAACCTGCTGCAAGTACAGGTGCTAATTTCCATGCTGCCATTAAAAATGGGAAATTCCAAGGTACAATTTGACCAACAACACCAATTGGTTCTCTTAAGATTAAACTTAAAGTATTGTTATTTAACATTTTTGCAGAACCTTCTTCAGTACGAACAGCACCAGCAAAGTAACGGAAATGATCTGAGGCAAATGGCATATCTATAGCTCTATTTTCTCTTATTGGTTTACCATTATCTAAAGTTTCAATCATTGCTAATTTATCTTTGTTATCATCAATGATATCTGCAATTTTAAGTAAGATTTCTTCTTTTTCAATTGGATCAACTAATTTCCAATCTTCAAAAGCAATATTAGCAGCTTTAACAGCTTCATCTACATCTTCTTTAGTTGCTTCTGCACAAGTAGATAATTTTTCACCATTTGCAGGACAAAATGTATCAAATTTTCCACCATCAGATGCATCCTTCCATTGACCATTGATATATAATTTATATTCTTTATCTGCAGGGTTTTCTGGGATTTTCATATTATTAACTCCTTTAATAATTTACAAATTTAAAAATCAATTTCATCAATACCATAGTAAATATTGTGTAATAATTTTTCAAACAATTCTTCTGTCATTTCTCTAGGGTTTGCAGCAGTACAAGCATCACCCATAGCATTCTCTGCAATCTCTTTTACTTTTTCATTAAATTCATCTTCTTTAATACCAAATTCTTTTAAGTCATGAGGTATACCTAAGTATTTGTTAAAGTCTGCAACAGTATTACATAATTTTTCAACAAGTTCTTCATCTGTTCCTTCCCAACCAAGATATCTACCAATTGCTGCATATCTTGAAGGATCTTTCCTTGCATTAAATCTTGTTGCATATGGTAAATAAATAGCATTAGCTTCACCATGTGGAATATGACCAGTTGAAAAAGCTGCACCAGTTTTATGTGCCATTGAATGAACAATACCTAATAATCCATTAGAAAATGCAATACCTGCTTCACATTGAGCATAATGCATCATTTCTCTTGCATCCATATCACCATCAAATGAAGATTTTAAATTTTCAAATACAAGTCTAATTGCATCTAAAGCCATTGCATCAGCAAATGGTTGGTGAGTTGCTGCAGTATATGCTTCAATAGCATGAGTTAATGCATCCATTCCAGTATGAGCTACTAATTTCTTAGGCATAGTTGCAGGTAATTGAGGATCAACAATTGCAACATCAGGTGTAATTTCAAAATCAGCTATAGGCCATTTTATACCAGTATTATAATCAGTAATTACAGAAAATGCAGTTACTTCAGTAGCAGTACCACTAGTAGAACCAATAGCACAGAATTTTGCTTTATTCCTCATTTTTGGTAAACCAAATGGAACACAAGCTTCTTCAAAAGTTAAATCAGGGTATTCATAGAAAATCCACATTGCTTTTGCTGCATCAATAGGAGAGCCACCACCCATAGCAACAATCCAATCTGGTTCAAATTCACACATTTGTTTAGCACCTTCCATTACAGTATCAACAGAAGGATCAGATTTTACACCTTCAAATAATTTTGTTTCAAAACCTGCTTCATGTAAATAGTCCATTGCTTTATCAAGGAATCCAAAACGTTTAAGGGATCCACCACCGATAACTACAAAAGCTTTTTTACCTTCTAAATCTTTTAAATTCTCTAAAGAATTTTCTCCTACATATATATCTCTAGGTACTGTAAATCTAGTTTTATCCATATTATCTCCTCTAAATAGAAATATTCTCTTAAATATTTTAAAAGTTCATACAAAGACTCACAATACATAAAAAATAATGTTCATTAAAATAAAGAAGAGTAATAAAAAATATTAAATTCCCTTTAATTATTGTTAAAATTCCATAAAATATAATAAAAAAGAAGTAAATTAATAATAAAACTTAAATAACGAATAAATCAAAGGTAAATATCATAAAAATTTAATTTTAACTATTACGAATAGTTTTAATATTAATTAACTTTTTTTTACATATTTTGAACATTATTAGGGCCTGTATTGATTTTACGATTAATAATATAAAATTAAGTTCTATTTAAAGAGTTTGAAATTTAGACAAATGTTAAGAAAATGTTGCAATGTGAAATGTTAGATAAAAATAAAACAAAAATTTAAATCAGAAATATAAGAAAAACAATGAATTAGAAAATAGAATGATTATAAATAATAAATATAAAATAAAAAAATAAACAATTATTAATTCAGAAGAGTAAAGTTTCCAGATTTCCAAATAAAAACGAGTCAAAGCAGGTTATTTCAGAAAGTAGCTATGTTTTCCACAATCCAATATATTCAAGGTGAAACAACGTTAAAAGTGTATTTATTGTGATTAAAAGAATATTTAGTGGAATTAATGCAAGTAAAAGTACTAATTTATCAAATAAATAAACTAAATTTAATGTTTGATATATAACATCCATAGATCAATTCAATTAATTGCGAGATAAGGATTTAAACAAAGCCATTTATTTTTTATTTTTTTACTATTTTTATAATATTTATATTTATTTGCAAATTGATTTAATCATATTAAATTATAATTAAATTTATTCTAATTTTTAATCTATCAAGCTAATAAAGAAATTCTTACTTATTATAAATACAAATTTCTAAAATCTTGATGATATCGTGTAAATAATATAAAAAATGTTATATATTATATCTAACATAAATTCTATTACATAACACAAAACATATTACATATTATATCTAACATAAATTCTATTACATAACACAAAACATATTACATATTATATCTAACATAAAATATCTTATGTTTTTAAATCTTTAAAAAGTTTTATTTTCATATAATTTTTCTTATTAATGTTTTATTTTATTGTAATTTAATTATTTGTGTTGTTTTTATATTATATTTGTTATTTACGATTTAATTCTGCATTACTTTAAAAATAAAAAATAAAAGTGATTAAATGTCTAAATTACCATGGGGAAACAGCAAAGTCTTAACTGATGAAGAGTTTTTTAATAGAGAACAGGAAATAAATAATTTAAAAAATTTATTAAGCTCAACTGGAGAGAATAATGCTCCAGACATACTTTTAACAGGAATAAGAGGAGTGGGAAAAACAGTTTTACTAAATAGAATAAAGAACATCATGGATGATGATTATTTGGTAATATACATGGATTTTACAATATCTTCAGTATATCAAAAAAATCAAATGTCAGTTAAAGGACTACTTGACTATTATTTTCAAGAAATTATTAGTGAATGTAGGGATAAAGGATTGAAATCATTAGATAGTCAAATAAAGAAATTTTTTAAGACAAATAACTTTAAACTAGAGAAATTTTTAAACATTAATGGTATTCCCATACCTCTAATCAGCACTGAAAGAGACATAGAAAAATATAGGGATTTCGTATTTAAGCTAGCTGAAGATATCTATAAAGAAAACCAAGATAAAATAAAAGGAATCATTATAATCATCGATGAATTTCAAGTAATTAAAGAAATAGGAGATTATTTAAATTCTTTTTTATGGAACTTTAGAGGATATGTTACAAGTCAAAGAAATGTCGCCTATGTTTTAAGTGGATCTATGAGTCTGCAAGATAATTTAATATCTGAAATAGCAGGTCAAAATGGAGCATTCGGTGGCAGAATGTTAACAATAAATATCAATCCATTTACAAAAGAAACAGCAAATACTTATTTAAAAGAAAAAGCACCGGAATTAAATTTTACAGAGGAAGGATTTGATAGATTTTATAAATGCACCTCTGGAATACCTTCATATATTAATATTTTTGCAAGACAATTAGATACAAGTACCACCCTTAATGAAGAAGAGGTAATCAATGCATTTGATAATAATTTATCTTTAATACTAAGTCATTTGATTAATGAGTGGAATAGATTAACAATTAAAGAGAAAGACATAATCATTACTTTAATTCATGAGCCATTAAAAAGAATTGAAATAGCAAGAAAATTAAATGTTAAATCAGGCTCTTTAAGTAATAAACTTAATAAATTACAAAATTTAGGACTTATTAAATTTATCGATGGAAAATATGAAATAAATGAGCATTTATTAAAAAGATGGTTAAAATTAGAACATGAACAAAAGGGCATTTATCCCTATAGGGTTATTTAATCATTATCAAAAGTAAATAATCTAGTAAATATGGAGTTATTTAATCATTATCAAAAGTAAATAATCTAGTAAATTGGAGTTATTTAATTATTATTAAGACTAAATAATCTAGATAAAGCTATTTAGATATATACAAAGATAATAGGGCCCTATTTAAATTCCATGATGCACCTTCAGACAGATCAATATTAACTTAATATTAACTTATTTAAGTATAGCATAATAAAATAAAAAAATTAATATATCAATATTCACATATATATCTATAAGAGTAATAGCATGCTATTATTTTGATTATAAGGGTTGGTTACAGTTATCCTAATTAAGAAGGTTTTGTTGATTCTATTAGAAACTTATGACAATTATTAATTATCCTTAGAATTAGACATTAATAATCTTTAAAGGGGTTTGATTAGTATTTCTTAATTTTAGAGATTTTTAATATAAGAAATTGTTATATGGTGAAATAGGCTTGACTAATTTTTTTAAAAAAAGGATAATATTGAGAGTTTTAGTTATTTTTAACTAATATTGTAGGGGTCGGTTATTTGTATTAAATTAATCTATAAGATTGATTTAGCATTTCTATTTTTTTTATTTTTTTATTTTTATTGTGAAACTTCATTTTTCTATTTTTTTTCCTGTTTTAATCTTTTTATAATTTGATATTGATTAAATTTCTTTATTTTGCTTAAATGATTTATTAGGCTTATTATTTTTTTAAAATTTTAGTTTATTTTATTTTATATTTTTAAAAAGTGTTAATCAAAGGATTAATAGCCATAAGTTAAAATATTCCCATCACTATCTACGATTCTAAAGTAGCCATCATCGTATATTATCCTTTGGTTTCCATCTCCAAGGTCTTCACGAGAAACTTCATGTTCACTTGGATTCCAACCATTAATTACATCATCAACTTTATAATTACTTTTATAGTCCTTTTTAGCAGTATCATTTGTATTAGCTACTACTTTCTTATTTACATGTATTTCTCCACTAAGGGTAGATGGTTTATAGTGTTTGTTTCCATAGTATTTAGCTTTAAGACTAAAGTTACCTGCTATTAGATCCTTTAAGCTACATTCACCACTTGAATTGGTTTTTAATGTAAAATTCTCACGAATTCCCTTATCATCAGTTAAATTTATTTCAATCTTTTGATTAGAAATAGCAGATCCATTTTCATCATTGAGCTTTAATATTAAACTATCTCCTTCATTTAGGTTTGAACTACTTGTCATAGTAAGTATTGTAGTTTCACTGCTACTTGAATTAAAAAGCATAAATATTCCAATTGAAAGAAGGAGGATTATTGTTATAGCTATGATTATTAAATCCCTTGCGTTCATATTTACCACCTATCTAAGACTTAATTCTATTTAATTTTATTTTTTATTTTATATACTTTATAATTTTTTATCTTAATATTACTATAATTTTAATACTTTATTAAAATCACTTTCTAAAATTATATTTCATAAGGATAATTAACTTCTTTATAAAATTTTTTAATGGTCAAATATTTCAATAGGTTTATATGAATTATAGAATTTGATATTTTAATCTAATTTTATTAGAGGGGTATATCACTTTAGTTATCAAATCATATTAAGAGCAATATAATCAAAAAATGCTTGTATTGCTCTTTTTTAAAGCTTTTTTTATTTATCTTATTTCACTATTTTTAAATAATTGATTTTTAATTCTAAAGATTAGCTATTTTTTTAAATTTATTCAACACAATTTATAAAAGTTCAATTACATTTAATAAAATTTATATATCACTATTGATATATAGATATTATATAAGGTATGTTGGATATTTTTTCAATTATACTTTATTATGAGGTTTTTATGCTAAGAACTTAAGAATTAAATTACCCTAAAACTATATAATTAAAGTTTATTTAAACTATCAAGCTAAAATTGTAAATAACAACTTATTATTTTCCTTAAAGTATATGTTTTTTAAAAGAGCAAATTCTTCTATAAAAATTATTTAATAAGAAATAGTTCACTTTTTTAAACTAAAAAAAAATCAAAGTCTTTTTATTCATATATTTTAAAATTAAAATCTTATTTTCTTAGCTTTTGACCTTATTATTTTTATAATGAGGTGAAATTTTGAAAATGAAAAAAACGCTTCTTATTTTTTTAGTATTATTATCTCTTGTATCTATAGCTATTGCATCTGTAAGTGCAGCAGGTGATGATATTACATCAGATGGCTCTGATACAATTCAATTAAGTATGGATGATAATAATATAGAGAAAGTTATTTCTAGAGAAAATGATAATTCTATATCTGATTCAATCCAATCAGATGTGGATAGTAGAAAAACTAATGATAAATCTATAGGAGAATCTCCTTTGAAGGATGGTGAAACAACTATCTATGTTTCAAATGATAATGGAGATGATTCTAAAGATGGATTAAGTGAAGAGAATGCTGTAGCAACTATTGCTCATGCAGTAGAAATTGCAGGTGATGGTTCTACAATTAATATTGCTAATGGTACATATAATCAAGCTAGTTCTATTACATTTGATAAGTCTCTGACTTTTATTGGTGTGGATGGTACTATAATTAATAGAACCGGAACTGAAAGTGTATTTACATACATTGGGGAGGATATAAAAACCTTTACTTTTAATAATTTAATATTCACTTCTCCCAATAAAGAAAATCGCCCTATTATAAATATTGCTGGGGCTGGTGTTTTAAAATTAAACAGCTGTAAATTAACTGATGCAGTTCCTGGAAATGGTAATGGGGCTATAAAGTTATATAATGATGCAAAAGCAACTTTAGATTCCTGTGAATTTTATAGCCTTAATGGTACAAGTTCTTCTGGAGCACCATATTTAGCTATTTCAGGTAATTCAGTTGTAGAAGTTAAAAATTCTATTTTCCATAATATTATAATAGCTGATGGCTCATTTTTAAGAGCTATTATTTATGTAAATACAAATACAGCAACAGCTAGTGTTTCTAATTGTAAATTCTATAACATTAGTGGAAATACAATGGGTATTGTAGAAAATAAAGCAGGAACTTTAACTGTATCCAATTCTAGTTTTGAAAATATCACTCTTAATGGCGGAAACTGTAAAGGCATAATATATGTTTCCGAAACTACTGCTGTAGGTAATACATTAGTAAGTGGAAATTCATTCAGTGATAATAATGCAGATTATTCTATTTGGATTTCAGCTTCTCCTACTACTGTAGAATACAATGCATTTGATGTTGCTAATGGTCAATATGCAATTGGAAACAATAAAAATGCAGAACTAACTGTTAACTATAACTACTTCGGTACTAATGATAACCCTAGTGCATTACTTGACAATGTAACTTCTCCTAATTGGGTAATAATATCAGCTAATGCAAGTTCAGACTCTGTAGCTACTGGAGAAGATATTACAATAACTGCTGACTTCAGTAAATACACAGATGGAACTATTACTAGTGATTTAACTGGTCCTATGGCAGAAGTTCCTGTAAAATTCACTAATTCAGATAGCACTAAAGGTATCTTATCAGAAATCACTTATGATAAGAATAAAGCTATTGTAACTTATACTGGTGCTAATGAAGGGAATGATAGTATAACTGTAACAGCTGCTAGTGTATCTACCACTATTCCTATAACAGTAACTTCTGGTGGAAGCTTTACTGGTCCGATTTATGTAGCTAAAGATGGGGATGATGAAAATGAAGGCAGTGAAGATGCTCCTGTAGCTAGTATTAAAAAAGCTATAGAACTTGCTAGTCTTCTAGATGGATTAGTTAAAATCATCATTAAAGAAGGTACTTATACAGAAAATAATATTAATATTAGTGATGATTTAGAAATCAGCACTGTTGGAGATGTTATTTGGGATGCAAATGGTTTACAAGCGTTTAAAATGCATTCTGGCAATGTTAATATTTCTAATATTAGATTTATAAATGGTAATCAATCTACTTCTGGCAGTCTCTTCCTTGTAGATGGTGGTAGTTTATCTATGGATGGATGTAAAATCGCAAGTAACGGTGGGGATGTTAGTGCTGCCAATGGAGTCATTCATATAAAAACTGCTATTTTAAACTTAAAAAATTGTATAGTTGAGAATAATACAGCTACTCAAACTGGAACTAGTTATGGTGTTTTCTATATAGCTGGCTCTAGTTTAATTGTTGATAATTGTAATTTTACAAATAACTATAATAAACAAGGAGTATTCTATATAAGCTATTCTGGCTCTTTACCATCAGTTGTTGTAATTAATAACTCTAGATTTATTGGAAACAATGCTAGTTCATCAAGTGGAGGTAGTGGTGCTGGAATTTATGCTGGTGGTTCTAAAAGTGTTCCTTCTTATTTATATCTAGAAAACTCTCAATTTATAAATAATTCTGCAAAAGCTGGTGGTAGCTATTATGCTGGTGAAGGTGGAGCTATTTATTTAAATAATAATGTAGATGCTACTATTCTAAATTGTAGATTTGAAAATAATTCTGCAATTGATAATACATTTGCTTCTGCTGAGGGTAGAGGTGGAGCAATAGCTAGCTCTGGATGCAACCTTACTGTAATAAATTCAGTATTTCTTGATAATTTTGCTACTAATGCTAGTGTTATCAATATGAAATATAATAAATATGCTGGAAGTCCAGGATTTATGAATATTACTAATTCTATTATTCTTTCAAATGGTGAAAACCAAGTAATTGTAAATAATATTGAAAATGGTACTTTTCTAGCTAATAATAACTGGTGGGGTAATAACTCTAATCCATCAGATAAAGTAAGTGAAGGAATTACAATTGATAATTGGGTAATAATGAATGTAAACACTAATTTAACTACAGATAGCATTGATATTGGTGATGAAGTAGAAATTACTGTTGACTTTAAGCACTATACTAATGGCACTACTACTGGTGATTTAGCTGATAGTATTCCAGAAGTAAATCTTAAAGCTACTGCTACTACTGGTAGTTTAGATAAAGGTGAAGCAATCACTGAAAATAATCAAGCTAAGTTTATATACACTGGGGTAGCTACTGGTGAAGATACTGTAAATATTGAATCTGGAACAGAAAATATAGCTATAAATATTAATGTTATTAGCACCAGTTATGAAGGTATTATTTATGTCTCTAAAGATGGTTCTGATTCTAATGATGGTGCTGAAGGTAGCCCTGTAGCTACTATTGCAAAAGCAGTAGAACTTGCTCAATCTGGATCTGGTCAAATCATCATAAGAGAAGGAATCTATAATGAAAACAATCTTAGCATTAATAGCACTATTCCTATTTCTATTCTCGGTGAAGGGGATGTTTTAATTGATGGCAGTAATCTAGATGCAAACAGCATATTTAATATTAGCACTCCTCAAGCTGTAACTATTGAAAACATTAAATTTACTAATAACAAGGCTAAATATGGAGCTGCTATTAATATAGCTGGTAGCCGTAATGCAAGATTAGATGCTGATTTAACTATTAACAACTGTACCTTTAATAAATTAGAAGCTACTAGTCAAGGTGGAGCTATTTGGACTCAATACCTAGATGGCAAATTAGTAATTAATAATTCTATTTTCACAAACTCTAATTCATCTGGTTGGGGTGGAGCAGTATGTGTTGGATACTCTGCCTATGAAAATGGGCTTGATTTGATTATTAATAATACAGTATTTGAAAATAACTTTGCTAACAATGCTGGTGGAGCATACTTAATGGCAAACACTGTTGCTATTGAAAATACTAGTTTCATTAATAACTCTGCAAAATATTATCCAGGTGCATTAAACTTATACAACTGTACTTGTACTATAAATAATTCTACTTTAGTAGATAATAATGGTTCTAAACAAGCAGCTGCTATAAAGATAGAAGGTGTAACAGGTCAAGCTATAACTACTGTATCTATTAATAATTCTATTATTGAAAATAATGTGGGAATAAACGAAAAGGCAGCAGCTATTTATGTTGATAAGGCTAGCTTAGAAATTTCATACTCTTCAATTGCAAATGATCATGTAATTGAAACCCGTACTGCAACTGGCTATAATGCTGTATATGGTCAAGGTATTGCTATTGCAAATAATAACTGGTTTGGAACCAATGACCCAAGTACTGTTGTAAATGGTACTAATATCACTATTGACAAATGGGTGATAATGAATGTAGAAGCAAATGCTAGTGATGTTCAAGCTGGGGATGAAGTAAAAGTAACTGTTGACTTTAATCATCTAAATACTACTGCTGGTGGTGTTGAAGAATTAACTGGTGGACTAATTCCTAAAGAATTTTATACTGTAAGATTTATTGTTGAAAACGGTACTATTTCACCTGAAACTATTGAAGTAGCAAATGGTGGAAGTGGTGAAGCAGTATTTAGTGCAAATGACTCAAATGCTTTTATTACTGTAAGTAGTGATAATGCCATTGTAAAGCTTATATATGAAGGTGAAATCCCTGAACCTTATACAGGAATTGTATATCTATCTAAAGATGGTTCTGATAGTAATGATGGTTCTGAAGAAGCTCCTGTAGCAAGTATTGCAAAGGCTATTGATATTGCAACTGCAGAAAATGGCTCTGGCCAAATCATTATTAAAGAAGGTACTTACACAGGTAATGATTACTTGATTACTAAAGATTTAACTATTACTGGTGAAGGAAATGTTGTAATTGATGGTGAAGGTCAAGGTAGATTATTCTACATGAACTATGGTGCTGATGTAGATAAATTCTCACTTATAAATTTAACCCTTACTGGTGCAAACAGCAGATACGGTGCTACTGTATACTCCTTTGCAAAAGAAACTGTATTAAATAATCTAACTATAGTAAACAACCCTGGAGCTGGAGATTTAATTACTAGCTATGGCAATTTAACCATTAAAAACTCTTTAATTTCTGGCCATAATGGTGGGGATGTAATACAATCTTCTGGAGATGCAGATATTATTATTAATAGTACTGTATTTGAAAATAATATAGTTACTAGTTCCACTTCTGATTATGGGATTGTATACATCTCTAGCGGTAAAGGTAATTTAATTATAGAGGATTCTAAATTCATTAACAACACTGCAAGACAAGGTATTGTAATAGGGGCTTCTGATACTAATATCACTGTAAAAGGCTCTGAATTTATCAATAACACTAACACTGTATCTTACGGCGGAGCTATCTGTTCATCTGGTAAATTAGATTTAACTGAATCTGTATTTATAAATAACAATGCATACAGAGGTGGTGGAGCTATTTATGTTGGATTTAGAGGAGATGCAACAATCACTAAATCTGAATTCATTAATAACTCAGCTGGCACTGGATACCATGGTGATGCAATATACAATGCTAATAAGGCAACTGTAAACTACTGTATTTTACTTACTAACTCTACTAACTATCTTATCTATAATGATGGTGAAGATAATGTTGTAAATGCTAAATACAACTGGTGGGGTACTAATGATGATCCTAAATCCTTAAATGGTAAAGGTAGCTATGAAGATGACTATGGTGATGAAATTGACTGTGCTGATGTAGATTCCTCTAATTGGATTATTATGAATCTAATATATAATTCTTCTAATCTTAAAGTTGGTTCTAAACTTACTATTACTGTAGACTTTAATCACTATATTGATAGTGCCACTATTGATATTAAAGAACTTGATACTAAATTAGCTCAAGAATTAACTGTAGACTTTAGTTCTATCACTGGTAGCTTAGATAAAGCTACTGTAGAAACTAATGATTTAGTAGCTGTAGCTACATACACTGTAGTTGAAGGGTTTAATAATATTACAGTTAAATCAACTAATGCAGAAATCAATATTTCATTTGATGTCATTCCACCTATTGCAACTGATTTAAGTGCAGATGAAGAAATTACCATTGTATTTGGTTCAGGTAGTTTAGATGTTACTTTAACTAGTGAAGGTAGTCCTATTGAAGGTAAATTAATCATTGTAAAAGTGAATGATGATATTAGTTTAACTGGAACTACTAATGCTCAAGGTATTGCAACAATTGATTTAAGTACTTTAGCTGTAGGAACTTACAATGCAGAAATTAAGTTTGAAGAAGATAATCAATATGCTGCTTCCGCTCTAAACATTAAAATAATTGTAAAAGAAGCTCCAAAAACAGCAAGTGACCTTCAAAAACTCATTGATGAAACACCAATCGCTGGAGTATTAAATTTAACTAATACTGAATTTGTTAATGTTTCTGGCATTAATATAACTAAAGATATTAGTATTGTAGGTGATAATTTATTTATTATCACTGCTGGTGATGGTAAAGCTGTATTTAATATTGCTTCTAATCTAAGTAATGTATGTATTAGTGGTGTTGAGTTTAAAGCTAATAATGGAGATGTACTTGTCAAAGCTATTGCTACTAACGGTACTGATGATTTGTCTATTGTAAATCCAGCTATTGAACTTATTAACAATACTGTTTCTAAAGTAAATGATGATGTAGTTGCTGAATCTATTATCTTTTTTGAACTTGAATCTGAAAGAGCTGTTCTTGCTCCTTTAAATGAAATTAATATTAAAGATAATAATCTAGTAGAAGGTGTAAAAACATTTAACTTTGAGATAACAGGTTTAAACAATGGATCTGGAATTAATATACCTAAAGGAGGATTTATTAATACCAATGGTTCAAATGCAGATTCAGATACTAATAATGGTGCTAACACTGTTAAACAAGCTACAACTATTTCATATAAAAATATGCTAACTACTACTTTTAATACTAAGATCAATGGTAAAAAAGCTGGTAAAAACTTTAGTATTATTTTAAAAGATAAAAATGGAAAAGTTTTAGCAGGTAAAGAAGTTATCATTGCTTTAAATGGTAAGGTTTATAAACGTACTACTAATGCAAAAGGAATTGCAAGCTTAAAAATCAGAATTGCTAAAAAAGGAACTTATGGCATAGTTGTTTCATTCCTTGGTGATGATAAGTACAATGCAAGCTTTATAATAAGTAAAGTTAAAGTTAAACTACAAAAAGTTAAATTAACTGTAGCTAAGAAAAAATATAAACTGAAATCTAAGAAAAAGTACTTATATGCTAGTCTTAAAGCTACCAATAAGAAAGCTATTAAAGGTAAAAATCTTATCTTTAGTGTAAATGGTAAAAAATACAGTGCAAGAACCAATAAAAAAGGTATTGCAAAAGTAAAAATTAAGCTTTCTAAAAAGAAAACTTATAAATTTAATGTAAAGTTTGCAGGAGACAATACTTTTAAGAAAGTTAGCAAAAAAGGCAAAGTTATAATTAAATAAAAAATTTAAAATTAAGAATAGTTTTTCTATTCTTAATCTTTTTTTTTATTCTGTTTGTGTTATTTTTTAGTTTTTATTAATCTTTTTTTTTTGTTCGGTTTGTGTTATTTTTTAGTTTTTTCGGTTTTTAATCATTTTTAGCTATTTAAATAATATTTTTTCATTCTGTTATTTTTATAAAAATCTTTAAATTTATTTAAAATAAATAATAAAATAAATAATAAGTCTATATATTAAAAAGTTAAAAATACCAGCATGCTTAAAAATAATTAATTAGTCGTTTATTTAAACAAAGGTGTTTTAATGGAAAGTCAAAATATATTAATTAAAAATGCAAAGATATTAAATCCATTGGGAAATGGAAAAACAGAAGAAAAAAATGCAGATGTTTTAATTGTTGAAGATAAAATTTCAGAAATAAATAAAGAGATAGAGGAGTCAAATGCAGAAAAAATAATTGATGCTAGTGATAAGATATTAATGCCTGGTTTAGTAAATACTCATACTCATATTTCAATGTCACTTCTTCGTGGTATTGCAGATGATTTAGAATTAGATAGTTGGCTAAATGATTATATATGGCCTATGGAAGCTCACCTTAATAGAGAGTACTGTTATATTGGTGCACTTCTTGGTGCATCTGAAATGATTAAATCAGGCACAACTTGCTTTTCAGATATGTACTTCTATATGGATGGTGTAGCACAAGCAGTTGAAGAAATTGGTATGAGAGCTGTTTTATCATATGGTATGATTGATTTTGGTATTAAAGAAAAACGTGAAAATGAATTTAAAGAAAACATATCCTTAATCAAAAATCACAACAATACTGCAGATGGTAGAATAACTACTATGTTTGGTCCGCACTCATCTTATACAGCATCAGTTGAGCTTCTTGAGAGGGTTAGAAAAGAAGCAGACAGGTATAATGTTGGTATCCATATTCATATGAACGAAACCATGAAGGAAATTAATGATAGTAAGGAAGCTCATGAAAATAAAAGACCTTTTGAGTTATTAGATAGCATTGGCTTCTTAAATAGTGATGTTGTTGCTGCTCACTGTGTATGGTTAGATGAAAAAGAGATAAATTTGATTAAAAACAATGATGTTAAAGTTTCACATAACCCATGTAGTAATATGAAACTTGCCTCAGGTGTAGCACCAATAGGTGAATTATTAAAAGAAAATATTTGTGTATCTCTTGGTACAGATGGAGCAAGTAGTAATAATAATCTTGATGTCTTTGATGAGATGAAATTTGCAGCACTTCTACAGAAAGTTCATACACTTAATCCAAAATTAGCTAATGCTGATGAAGTTATTAATATGGCAAGCTATAATGGTGCTAAAGCATTGAATATTGATGCAGGAGCTATTGAAGTAGGTAAAAAAGCAGATTTAATATTGCTTGATACAAAGCATCCTAATATGACTCCTCAAAGTAATACACTTTCATCAAACCTTGTTTATTCTGCTAATGGTTCAAATGTTGATACTACCATTTGTAATGGTAAAATCCTTATGGAAGGTAGAAAATTACTTACAGTAGATGAAGAACATATACTTTCTGAGGCAAAAAGAGCTATTATAGAAATGAAAGAATTAAAAGAGGCAGAATCTGAATAGATTATTATGTATTAATTTTTTTAATTCTTTTGTCTATTAAACTGATATTAAATAATAAAAAAGAGATACTAGGTGAAATAAATGGCTGATTTAAATTTTGAAGATGAAAGAATTTCTTTTACACCGATTATTTTGTATATGGAATATATTAATTTACAATATGCTCGTTATTTAAGAGAAAATTTTAAAGAAATTACCTCTGGAGATTCTACTTATTTGATTAATATATTCTATCATCAAAATATATCACAAAGAGAATTAGCAGATTTATTATTTGTTTCAGAGTCTAATGTAGCTCAAATAATTAAAAAATTAGAAAATAAAGGTTTTATCGAACGTTTAGTTGATGAGAATAATAAATGTAGAAAAAATCTTCGCTTAACCAATATAGGTAAATTAACAGTATTTTCTTTAATAAAAGTTATTTATGAGGGAGAAAGTAAACTTAATGAAAGCTATAGTCAAGAAGAAATAGAACTATTTAAAAAGATGCTTTATGATTACTCAAATTTAGCTATTGCTGATATTTAAACTATTTTTATTTTTTAGATTTTTTCTACTATTTTTTAATTTTTTTAATTATTTTTTTATGTTCATTGTTTTTAGATATCTATTATATTTTAGTTAAATTTAAATATTTGATTAATAAAAATATTAATAAGACTTAAGAGTCTAAAGTCTTTTATTTATGGTGAAAAAATGTCTGATAGAGAAGAAACAATTAAAATACTACAAGCAATCGTCACTGGTTTATCTGCAAATTCATTTGGACACAGAATTCAATCAAAAATCTTTGAGGGATTAGGTTTTCAATCTCTTGGAGATAAATATGCAACTCATGCAACTGAAGAAATGGATTTTGTAGAACAATTTATGGACCGTATCCTTGATTTAGGTGGAGATATCAAACAAGAAGCACAAGAAGAAAAACCAATTTATTCTGATATTATTGAATTTATAGAGGCAGATTATAATGTATCTGTTGAAGGTATTGCTTTTGTAAATGAAGCAATGGATTCTGGTATCTTTGATGCTACTACTTATGATTTAATGAAATTATATCTTAAAGATGAAGAAGAAGATATGTATTGGAGTGAACAGCAATTAGATCTTATTAAAATGATTGGAAAACAAAACTATTTAACCCAGTTGTTAATTAATGATCAAAATACTACTAATTAAATTTTAAAATATAATTAATTAATTTTCAGATAAATTTAATTTAGTTTATACTTGAAATTTCTAGGAAATAAATAGTTTAATACCTATTATGGTTGAAGCTATTTATTATAAGTATGATGGTGATAAATATGGAAATAAAAGCAATTAAAACCTATGAAAATGGGTTTATGACACAAGCTTTTGCATTTGGTGGAGAAGAAGGAATAGACAACTTTGATTCTTCAATTAAATATAGGTCAAGTATTCAGAATTATTTAATAGATACTGGGGATGAAGTAATTTTAGTTGATACTGATATGCCTATTGAGTTTCCAAAACAAGAAGTTGATGAATCAACTACTTTATTTATGGGTAATAGAATCAATGATTATTTATCTGCTTTAAAAGAATTAGGTTATGAAAAAGAGGATGTTACTAAGATTTTAATAACTCATAAACATCCAGATCATACGGGAGAACTAAGACATTTTCCTAATGCAAAAATATATCTCTCAAAAACAGAAGCAGATGAAGTGGATTATGATGGAGATAATTTAGTGCCTGTTGAATTTAAAGATGGGGAATATTATAACTTTAAAAAATCAGAAAAAATACTTGAGGGTATATATTTAATTGAAGCTATTGGCCATACTATAGGTAACAGCATTGTAATTATAGAAAATGATGGTTTATTTTACATGATTCATGGTGATGTTACATATACTGATGAGGCATTGTATGCAAATAAGTTATCAATTGTTTTTGAAGATGTCGAAAAATCAAGAGAAACTTTAGATGCAGTACGTGAGTTTATTAAAAATAATCCAACAGTTTATTTATCAACACATACACCTCTTGGCTATGAAAATCTTGAAAATAAAAAAGTTATCGATTTAGAAAATCCTCCAAAGAGTATTTATCCAAATTATTAAAAGCAATAATGTGCTTAATTAATTTAAATTAATTTAATTTTTAATTTAATTATTTTTTTCTTTTTATCTTTTTTTAACATTTTTTTTAAAAATATAAAAATATTGTTTAGAGGCTTGAGGATTTTAGTTTTTTCTAATACTATTTTTCTTTTGGAAAATTTAAATGAATTTTTACATGAAGAAATTCAGACCCTCCTAAGAATTTTATGAATTATTAATTTGTAATTTATAAATTTATTTATTCCTATATATTCAAACTATTATAAAATTTAAAAAAATATAGGAAATGAATTACTTATTCATTTACCCAATTTTTAATTTCATCATCTGATTCTCTACCATATAATCTTCTACCTGCTTTCCAATTGATTTTAGGATATGCATTTTTTAAATCATTCTCACAAGCTCTAATTCCAGTTCCACCAGAGGTACAGAAAGCAATAGCAGTTTTTCCAGCCATATCACAAGATTCAATAAAGGTATTTATGATTGTAGGGGCTGTATACCACCATACTGGAAAACCAATCAATATAATATCATATTCGGATATATCAATAGTTTCTTTAATTGGAGGTCTAAAAGATTTATCATTCATTTCAATAGTAGATCTACTGTTTTTATTTGTATAATCTAAATCTGCAGAGCTATAAGGGGTTTCAGGTGAGATTTCAAAGATATCTGCATCAATTGCATCTGCTATTTTTTCTGCTACTCTTTTTGTTACTCCACTTGCAGAGAAATAAGTTACTAAAGTTTTCATTTTTTTCACCTTCATTTTTTATTATTTATTTTAAATTTAATAATTAAGCTTTTTTAATTTTAATTTATATAATATTTTAATCAAAAATTGTCAATTGTTTTCCAATTTATTTTCCAGAATTCTCAAAACAATCAACAACATCTTTTAATAAATCTGGAATATTTAATTTTTGAGTACAGATTTCCATACAAGATTCACATTCACTACATTCAGATGCTGGAGGATTTGTTGCGGATGTTGTTCCATAAATTGCATGTAATGATGGAAGAGAAAACATTTTTTCACTATTATACAATTCAAAGTAATCCGGAATTGGAATGCCTATAGGACATTCTTTTAAACAATATCCACAGTAACTACAATCAATTGCAATAAGTTCTTTAATTTCATTGGATATTTCTAAAACAAACCTGCTTTCTTCTTCATTCAATGGTTTAAATGGTTTAAAGACTTCACAGTTTTCTTTCATCTGTTCAATATTACCCATTCCACTTAAAACTACCTTAACATTTTTAGGACTTCCTGCAAATCTTAAAGCAGCTTCAACTAAGCTCATATTATTGTTTTTGAACTTTTCTTTAATATTATCTGGTAAATTAAATAAGGTTCCACCTTTTATAGGTTCCATAACAACTACATCAATGCCGTATTTTTCACAAATCTCATAGTTTTTTCTTGATTCAGTTAAATTACTTTCCCAGTCAAGGTAGTTTAATTGTAATTGAACAACATCAATTATATCTCCATATTTTTCAAGAATCTCCTTAAGTAGCTTGGATTTATCGTGATAACTGATTCCAATTTTACAAGCTACTCCTTCTTCTTTTGCTTTTTTAATATAGTCAAAACTTTTACAATTTTCAGCTATTTTAAAGAAAGCTTCATTAATATTATGTATTAATAATAGGTCAAAATAATCTATACCAAGTCTTTCAAGCATGATGTTTACATATTTTTCATTGTCTTCTTCACTTTTTAATAACCATGTAGGTATTTTATCAGCTATTTTAAATGATTCACGAGGGTATCGTTCTACAAGTCCGAGTTTTAGCCCCTCTTCTGATGCTCCTTCGTGATATGCGTAGGATGTATCAAAGTAGTTAAAGCCTTGATTCATATAATAGTCAATCATTTCTGTAAAATCATCAAAATTTATTGAGCTTGGATTATTTTCATCTTCTAAGTCTAATCTCATAGCTCCAAATCCAAATATAACATTGTCTGACATTTTTAATCTCCTTAATTAAATTATTTTTATTTTTTTATTAGTAAATCACTAAAATTATTAAAAGCTTATATACTATCGTTTATATATTTAATTATATAAATCTTTCCTTAGGAAATAATTATTTAAAGAAAAAGTTATTTTAAAAACTTTATTAATTTATAAAATAGATATATCTTTGTTAGGAAGTTAATTTTTAAATAATTACTATCGGTAATGAATTATTTATTAAATGATATATAAGTCATAAATAAGATTAAAAGTGGTTTTAATGGTAGTACCTAGTCAGTTTAATGAAGAAAATGTAGAAAGTATTAGAATTTATCATTTTGTAGAAGAGTTAGTAGCTAGCTTTAAAAATTATATTGATGAAGAATTTATTGATGATGATATTAGTATGGTAGAGCTTCCATTTTTACTTAGAATAAGATTTTCAGATAAAGGTAGTCAAAAAGATTTAGTAAATTTATTTAAAGTAAGTGATGGATATACTGCAAAGCTTTTAAGGCGTTTTGAACTTGCTGGCCTTATTAAAAGAATCGAAGATCCATCTAATAGACGTAGAAAATTAGTTAAATTAACTGATAAGGGCCTTAAAAGAACTGATAAAATCCTAAAATCCATTGATTACTGGGAGGATGCAGTAATGGATGGAATGAATGATGATGAAAAGAAAGTTTTAAAAAAAGCTTTATTAAAATTAGTTTTAAACACGGAAAAACTTTAATTATTTTTCAATTAATCTTCATCTTCTTTAATTAATCTTCATCTTCTTTTTTTATTTTTTAATATTTAAAAATTTAGATAAGTCGAGTTTTTTATTTTATTCAATTCTATGAATAGCTTCTGAAGGACAGTTTTCATAACATAAGCCACAATGTAAGCAGTGATTTTGAGCTATTTCAAAGGGACTTCCTTCTTTTATAATTTTTTGTGGACATAAATCTTGACAAGTTCCACATTCAATACACTCTTCACTAATTAAAAATCCTTTTTCTTTTATTTCCCAGTTTCCTATTGTAAATTTTTCTCTTAAAATAGGTTTTTGAGTCAAATCGAAGAATTCTATTTCTCCTTTTTCAATATAAAATGGTTCAAGTATATATCTTGCATCACCTGGATAAACGTTGTTCATATATTTATTTTCCTCAAACATTTTGTCTATCCATTCTTTTTGATTATCTAATTTTTTAGCAATACCAGTAATGCGAACAGATTTATTAGCTCTTAAATTAAGATAACTAACTTGGGGATGATTTATAATTTCTTTATAAACATCTTTTCCACGTGCAGTTAAGAAATAAACGGTTTCTTCATCAATAAGCATTATATCAATAACTCTGCTTTGTGGATTTCCCTCTTCATCAACAGTACTTAGAATACCATCAATAACTTCTCTAATTTGTTTTAAGCAATCTTCTTTTCTAACCATTTATACCCCTCTAAAAGCTAATTTAAATTAAATTTTTTTTAGTATTTTATTTAAGATTTTTTTAAGTTTTTAAGGTTTTTTTATTCATTATAAATCTCTAATTTAGATTATAAATCTCTAATTTAAATTATAAATCTCTAATTTAGATTATAAATCTTCTAATTTAAAAATAATTTTTCCTTGAGCTTTATTTGATTCCATAAGTTTATGTGCTTTAGAAATATCTTCTAAATTAGTGAAAATTTTTGAAATATTAGTTTCTACATTATAATCTATAATAAATTTAAATAATTCATCTATTGCTTCTTGGCTTGGATAATTACTGAAAAATCCTGTAAGATATTTTCCATTAGGAACATAAGTAATTGGATCGAAGTTTTTAATATATTCTTCTCCTCCTAAAACACCAGTAACACAAATTATTCCTCTAAATTTTAATGAATTCATAGAGTCTTTAAGTGATGTAGCACCGATGAAATCTAGTACTTTATCTACTCCATTGTGGGTGATTTTTAAAACTTCATCACTAATATTTCCATTATCTATAATAGTATAATCCACATCTAAATCTTTTAATTTAGCTATTCCTTTTTCGCTACGACTTGTTGCAATGATAGTGGCATTAATAGATTTAGCTAATTGAATGGCACTTAAACCTGCTGCACTTGTTCCTCCTCTAATTAAAAGAATATCTTCTTTTTTTAAATCTAAACATTCAAATAATGAACCAAATGCAGTAAAATAGGTTTCAGGGATTGAAATTAATTTTTCAAGACTTAATTTTTCTAAACTTTCATCCTGTATTTTAAAAGTGTTCTTTATAGGTATTAATGTATACTCTGCATAACTTCCATCATAAGTTCTACCCATTCCTCCCATTAAACAGCAAACGATATCTCCTTTTTTAAAATTACTATTAGATGGATTTATAACCTCTCCAACACATTCAATTCCAGGAATTCTTGGAAGTTTAATATAAGATTCATCAGCTTCATAATCTCTTAAAATAACTTCAGAACGATTTATACCAAATCCTTTTACTCTAATAAGTACTTTATCTTCAACTATTTCTGGAATTGGTACTTCACTTACTTTTAAGTCTTCTGCTTTACAAGTTCTTTCAAGGACTACTGCTTTCATTTTTCCACCTTTAAATTATCATTGTATTGTTTTAGTCATTTACTTAATATTCTCTTTAATACTAATTATTTTCTTAATAGGGGGTTTATTGGGGGTTATTTTTTATTTTACTTTATTTTTAAATCTCTTTCCAGCATTGTGGGTCTGGAGAGTAATAATTGTGAGTATAACCATAACTTATTGATGGACAACCTCTACAGAATCTAAGTAATTCACATTTAGAACATTTTTCAAACTTATCGTATTGTCTGTAGTAATCGATTTTTGGCCCTGTAAAGATATCATAAACACTTTCTTCAAGGGCATTTCCTATCTTACTTTCCATTCTACGACAAGCAAAAACGTCACCATTAGGTAAAATTGTTAAGTGACCTATTCCACAGTTACAACCATCATAGATAATATTTTCATCAAGATTTTCTGGTATTCTAAATAGGCCTTTTTCATATAGGTAAAGTGTCCATAAGTGGTCTTTTAGGCTAAAATTAGTTCCACTATTATTATATTTTTCATATAGTTTAAAACAAGTATCTAATAGATCTCTATATTCTTGTGCTGTCATTTGAGCACTTTTTTCAAAACTTGTTGGAGAGTACCTTGCAAATGTAAATAAATCTGCTTTATATTCAACAACTTTTTCTATTATTCCAGGTATTTCATTAATATTTGTTTTAGAAACAGTTGTCATGATATTTGCATGAATTCCTGCATTTTTTAGTGGAGCTATTTTTTCAAGTGTTGTATAAAAAGACCCTTCCTTTCTAAAATAGTCATGTGTATCTTTAAGCCCATCTAAAGATAATTGGTAAAATCGACAACCATATGATTTTAAATCTCGACAAACATTTTCATTTAGGTGAAATGGATTACCTAAGATTCCAAAGGGTGTTTTATTATCTTTTAAAAATTCTAGAATTTTCCAAAAATATGGGTGTAAGATAGGGTCTCCACCAGTTATTGTAAAAAAAGTTTTTCTTTCTAATCTTTCACACATATCATAACAATTATTGAAGATTTTTATAATATTTTCATAATCCATTGTAATGATTGCTTTATTGTTTTCTTCTGAGAATATGTAGCAATGTTTACATCTTTGATCACATTCATCAGTTATGTGAAATTGAAAAGGGAAAAATTCTGTCATTTTAATGCCACAAAAAATAAGAAATTCCTTAATTTTATAAAAATTATTTTTTTATCTATTTAGATCTTTTTAAAACTTTTTATTATTTTTGAACTATTTTAAAATTATCTTTTTATCTATTTAGAATTATTTAAATAATTTTTTAATTAAGGAATAGGGTTGTTTTAATTTATTTAGTATAAATCAGTTCCACAAGCAGTAAATACTTCTTCTCCGCATGCAGTATTTATTTCTTCTCCACATGCTGTTGAGAGTTTTTCTTCTCCACATGCAGTATTTATTTCTTCTCCGCATGCTGTTGAGAGTTTTTCTTCTCCGCATGCAGTAGAAATCATAGATTTTTTCATGCCAAAGTAATTTCCTGCGATTTTAGAGCTGTAATAAGCATCTTGTTTAGTCCAAGCATTTAATTTGTACATAATTTTATCTCCTATTTTTTAAAAAGTTTAAAGAATTTTTATTTTAATCGATATTTTAAAATGTATTTTAAATTATTAATTAAAACATCACTATTTCAAACTTTTAATAATATTTTATATTAGTATATTAATAAACTAATAAGTTACTTTAAAGTAACTTTTAAACTTTTTATCACATGCCATCTGTTTATTTCCTGTATTAATTTAAATTAATTTCTTTTAGCTATTTTTAACTTAATTTTTACTTTTAATTTTAATTTAAAGAATTATTTTAATATAAAGTTACTTTATGGTTACTTTAGGTTTTTATAAATGAATTTATAAAAATATCATTAGTATTTTAGGAGAATTTAAATGGTTGAAGAAAAAGCAAAGAAATGTCCGGTTGAATTGGCAATGGGATTAATTAATAAAAAATGGGTTATTCAATTATTAAGAGATATGTTTTTCGGTGTGTCTCGTTTTAATGAATTTAAAGAGGATAAACCTAATTTATCTAATAAAGTACTATCTAATTGCCTTAAAGAAATGGAATATAATGGCCTTATTCAAAGGATTGTTGATGATGAAGATCCTTTAAATATTGAATATAAATTAACTGAAAAAGGATTAGCTCTTAATAAAGTTATCTATGAACTTGTTATGTTTTCTTTAACTACTGATATTGATAATGAATATTACTCTGAGGAGGATAAAACAGAAATAGCAAAAATTTTTGAAAAACAACTTTTTGGATAATTATATTTTTTAATAATTTAAATAATTCTTATTTATACGAACTATTATCCCTTTAATAAAAAATGTAGAAAATATATAACTCCATAATAAAAAAAAGTTTTGGTCAAGGTTTTTGAGCCGAAGGCTCAAAAAGCTTGGATTAACGTTTAGCAAATCTAATTTTGGATTTTCCCATAATAATGCTCTTTTTCCAAATATCGTCATTGGTTTGTGGGAAATCTTCTCTAAAGTGTGCTCCTCTACTTTCTCTTCTAAGTATCGCTGATTTTACAATAAGTATACAAATTTCAACCATATTAATTACTTCAAGAGCAGTTAGGAGTGATTCATTAAATTGAGTTCTATCATCAACATCAAGATCTTTTAATTCTTCTTTCATTTTAATAAGCCTTTCTAGAGCTGATTTAAGATCTTGTTCATTTCTAACAATAGACACCTTCTCCCACATTAGTTGTTGGATTTCTTTTTTCATATCTATTGGATTAATAGAACCTTCCTTAATAAGACCTTCAATTCTATCTTTTTCAGCCTCTACATCACTGAAGTTATATTGTATTTCAGATAAATCACATGCAAGAGCAGCTGCAAATCCTGCCCTTTTACCAAATACTTGAGTATCTGCTAAGGCATTTCCACCAAGACGGTTTGCACCATGAACTCCTCCACAGACTTCACCACAGGCAAAGAGATTCTCAACAGTAGATTGGCCATCTTCGTTGATTTTGACCCCTCCCATATGGTGGTGTGCAGTTGGTGCTACTTCCATTGGCTCTTTTTTAATATCTACACCAATATCTTCAAATTGAAGTACCATAGTTTCAAGCTTTTCATCAATTAAATCAGGGTCGAGATGACTTAAATCAAGGTAAACTCCACCATGTTCACTACCTCTTCCCTCCATGATTTCATTATAAATAGATCTTGCAACAACATCACGGGTAGCAAGCTCCATACGGTCGTCGTAACGACCCATGAATCTTTCACCTTCACTATTGATAAGCCTTCCACCTTCAGCTCTTACAGCTTCAGTTACAAGAACACCTTTTCTTGAGTCTGGATAAACCATTCCAGTTGGGTGAAATTGAATCTCTTCCATATCAATTAAATCTGCTCCAAGATTCCATGCAAGTGCAAATCCATCTCCATTTTTTTGAGTTGTATTTGAAGTTACTGGGAATAATTGACCAGCTCCACCACTTGCAAGAATAACTGCTTTAGCTTGGAAATAGATAATATTAGAATTTTTTAAATCAAGTCCAACTGCACCAATAACCTTTGATAAGATATCATTTCTATCATCTTTAATAAGAGCTGTAATCATTACTTCATCGACGGTTTTAATATCACGCTTAATGATTTCTTCTTTAAGTGCAGTCATTATTTCATGGCCAGTTCTATCTCCTTGAAAGCATGTTCTTCTATAAGTTTGGCCACCAAATGGTCTTTGATTTAATTCTCCAGATTCTTGCCTATCAAATAATGCACCATATTCTTCTAAGTCACGGAGTCTATCTGGAGATTCATTAATTAAAATATCTACTAATTTAGGGTCATTAAGGTAACTACCACCTTTTAAGGTGTCTTTTATATGAGATTCTACACTATCTTCCGGATCTACTAATCCAAGTGCAGCATTATATCCTCCTTCAGCCATTCCAGTACAACCAGATCTAAATGAAAGACCCTTTGAAACTATTAATGCTTCTTTTCCTTGATTAGATACCTCTATTGCTGCTCTACAACCAGCACCACCAGAACCTATAATCAAGACATCAGTTTTGATAGTTTTAATTTCCATAATTTCCCTTCTTTAGTTTTTTTAATTAATATTTAATCTATATTTTCTAAAAATTAAAGATTTTATTTATTATAATATCTATTAAAGATAATTTTATAAATTATAAGTTTTTTTTATTTATGCATTGTTTTCTTTACGATATTCAATAATATCTTCAATTGTAACAACAGGCATGTCATGTTCTGCAGAGAATTTAATTACATCAGGCATTCTTGCCATTGTTCCATTAGGTAAAGTGATTTCACATAATACACCACACGGATTAAGACCTGCAAGTTTCATTAAATCAATAGTTGCTTCAGTGTGGCCATCTCTTTCAAGTACTCCACCTTCTCTTGCTCTAAGTGGGAATACATGACCTGGGTGGTGTAAATCACCTGGCTTTGCATCTACTGCAGATGCTGCCTTTACGGTTTTTACTCTGTCTGCTGCAGATACACCGGTAGTTACACCCTCTGCAGCTTCAATTGTTATTGTAAATCCAGTACCATAAGTACTTGTATTATTTTCTACCATTAAAGGAAGTTCTAATGCATCAGCCTTTTCAGGAGTTAAACATAAACATACAATCCCGCTTCCTTCACGAATAAGGAGTGCCATTTGTTCTTCAGTTAAATATTCAGATGAGAAAATCATATCTCCTTCATTTTCTCTATCTTCATTATCAGTTACAATAACTCCCTTTCCATTTCTTATGGCTTCTAATGCAATTTCTACTCTCTCTTTTGGACTTCCTTTTAAACGTTTTTCATGATTCATAGTAAAGCTCCTTGGTTATTTTAAAAGTTTTCTAGATTCTAATACTAGAATCAGGGCAAAAAAAGGATATTTTACTTTAAGTAAATTGTTGATTTTAATTATAAAATAGATCGATAATTAAGGCATAAAATAATCTAATGAATTAATTTAATACTTTTTAGATTAATTAAGTGCTTATTAAATAATCTTATAATATTTACTTAAACTTTCATATTCTCTTCCATCCGGACTATCACCGTCGGTTTTGGATTTTCACCAAAATCAACACAACTGTGCTCGTGGACTTATCATTGAAAAGATATTTGTCATTGATATAGTTTTATCACTATCGAATGAATCACCACCGGTGGAGAATTTCACTCCGCCCTGAGAATTGTATATTAGAATATATTGTAAGTGATTAAAATACTTTATTATATACAATTAAAATTATTCTAATCTTTAAATATTATAAAAGGTATATTAGTATATTATATTTAGATAAAATTTTTAACTTTCTATCAAATTCAATTGATATAGAATACTTAAAAGAAGAAGATTATAAAGTTGCAAAAGATAGATGAGTAGTCTTAATCAAAGCATTAATATGGTGATTGTACTATATTAAAAACAGCAAAATACTAATAAATTCTTTCATTGATTCAGTTTTGATAAAATAAAGGGATTAACAGGATGTGATAATATGAATCTTGAAGATACAATATACAAAAGACAATCTATTAGATTATATGATGATACACCATTAGATAATCAAACATTAAATGAAATAAGAAATTTCATAGAAAATGCAAAAGTATTAAATCCTAATATAAAATGGAGTTATGATATTCTTTCTACTAAAAATATCAGAACAATCATGCGATGGAAAGCACCACATTACTTAGTGCTATTTTCTGAGGAAAAGGAAAACTACTATCAAAATATTGGATTTATCTTCCAGCAAGTAGATTTATTCTTACAAAGTAAGGAAATTGGAACATGTTGGATAGGGATGGCAAGTCCTAAAAAATATAAAAATGAGGATAAAAATCAAAAATTTATAATTACAATAGCCTTTGGTAAATCACCTAACAATATCAAAAGAGAAATTAATCAGTTTAAAAGAAAAGATTTAGATGAAATATCTGATAAATCAGATGAAAAACTAGTCCCAGCAAAACTTGCACCATCTGCTTCAAATAGCCAACCTTGGTATTTTACACATAATGATGATGGTAGCTATGATTTATACAGAGTAAAACTTGGAATTATTAGAAATAAATTCGTAGGAAAATGGAATAAGATTGATACAGGAATAGCTTTAGCACATCTTTATGTATCTAATAGAGATAGTTTTAAATTCTATAAAAAGGACAGTCCTAAAGAGTTAAAAGGATATTATTATGATGGAAGCTTTATTATTTAAGTAATTAAATATTTAAGATATTTATCATTTAAATATTAATCTCCATTAATTTTAATAAGAGTTTTTCCTTTAGATCCTCTGTTATCTACTTTTTTAAGAGCTTTATTAACATCTACTAAGTCATAGATTTCATCAATAGAACATTCAAGCTTATTATTTTCAAATATTTTAGAGATTTTTTCTAATTGTTTTCCATTTGATTCAACAAATATAAAATGATAAGTTTGTTGATTTTTCTTAGCTAAATTATCATATTTTCTACCTAATATTTTAAATAATAATTTCTTTACAGTAGATAAACCCATACGTTCTGCAAATCTTTCGTTAGGCATTCCTTTTAATGAAACAAGTGTCCCACCTTTTTTTAGAATTTTAAATTCTTTTTCTAATTCTTCATCTCCAAGAGTATCTAAAACATAATCAATATTAGTTAATTTTTCTGAATAATCTTCTTTTTTATAATCGAAAAATTCATCAACACCTAATTTCATTACTCTTTCTTTATTTGGAGCACTTCCACTTGTAATTACTTTAAGGCCTAAGCTTTTAGCTATTGGAATAGCCATTGCTCCAAGGCTTCCAGTTCCTCCAGATATAAAAATACTTTCATCTTTTTTGACATTCATCAATTCAAAAGATTGCATAGCTGTTAGAGCAGTTAATGGAATACAAGCAGCTTCTTTAAAGCTTAAATAATCAGGTATTTTTGCAATAGCTTCTTTATCTACTGCAGTCAATTCAGTAAAAGCACCGATTTTATCTAAAGGCATTCTACAGTAAACCCTATCTCCAATATTAAATTCACTTACATTTTCTCCAATTTCTTCAACAATCCCTGAAAACTCATTTCCCATAACTAATGGCAATTTATAAGGAATAAGTAATTTAACTTCTTTACGAATAATCATATTATCTAATGGGTTAACACCAGCATATTTGATTTTAACAAGAACTTCATTTTTATCTATTTTAGGTATTGGAATATCAGATATTTCTAAATCATTTCCTTTTTTATTATATTTTTTTAATATTGCTGCTTTCATTTTATCACCTAATATTTATTTTAATCTAAAATTACAGTAGTTTTAAAAGGATTTTTAATTTTTAGAGTTTTTTTAGCTGTCTTTATTTAAACTTTTAATAATTCAGCATAATATTCTTTAAACATATTAATTATTTCTAAATCTCCTTCATCACCACATTCTAGCTCATCTATACCAAAAATAGCCATTTCATATAAAATTCTATTTAATCTAGAACCTTTTTTTCTTAGATAATATTCTGTAGATGGTTTATTATTAACTAGAGATTTCTTTTTTTCAATTAGGTTATTATTTTCCATAAATTTTAATGTCTCGGCTAAAACAGTATTTGATAAGTTTGGTTTGTTCTCATTAAATTCTTTAAAGTGTTTTTTACCTGTAAACATATCTCTAATCAATACAATTACCCATTTACGATTAATTAATTTCAACGTATTCTCAATTGGGCAAGTAATCATATCTTTTGTCAAATTAATCATCCTTAAGTTTATCTTATTAAAATTATTTTAATCCCTATTATACTATATATTATAAAAAATTTCTATATATAATCAATAGTTAGTGATGACTAACTCAAAAAGTTTATATAAAAAATTTTTTATTATTTTTATCTTATTAATATCGGGTTCTAATTATTAATCTTTTTGATGAATATAGTTTTTTATATTTATGAATTAGAAATATATTATTAAATTTAATTACTAAAATTTTTAATTACTAAAAATTAGGGAATATTTATGAAGTGGAAAATTGCTAATGTTGAAATAGATAATCAGATAGTTTTAGCTCCAATGGCTGGTGTATGTGATTCAGCTTTTAGAAGCATTGTTAAATCAATGGGCTGTGGGCTAATTGAAACTGAAATGGTTTCAGATAAAGCTATTATGTATGGCAATTGGAAAACTAAAGAAATGCTATATATGACTGATTATGAAAGGCCTATCTCTCAACAAATTCTTGGTTCTGATATAAAATCACTGACCTTTGCATCTAAATACATATATGAAAATACAAATGTAGATATCATTGATATTAATATGGGTTGTCCTGTAACAAAGGTAACCAATCGGTCTAAAGCTGGAAGTGCATTATTAAAAGACCCATTTAAAGTAAAATCTATTGTAGAATCTATTGTAGAATCTGTAGCAACTCCAGTAACTGTGAAAATTAGAAGTGGTTGGAATAAAAATTCTATTAATGCAGTAGAAATAGCTCGAATAATAGAAGAAGCTGGTGCATCAGCTATTACAGTTCACCCTCGTACAAAAGATCAAGGATATTCTGGTAAGGCAGATTGGACTATAATTAAAGAAGTTAAAGAAAATATTTCTATTCCAGTTATTGGTAATGGAGATGTAAAATCATGTTTTGATGCAAAGAGAATGATAGATGAAACAGATTGTGATGCAGTTATGATTGGAAGAGCCGCACTTGGTAATCCATGGCTAATTAAGGAATCTGTAGATTATCTTGAAAATGAAACATTACCAAGTGAAATAACTATAGAAGAGAGAATAGAAATGTTAAAAAGGCATGTAAACCTCCTTGTTGAAAATAAAGGAGAGGCATTTGCAATTCCTAAAATGAGAACTCATGCAGCCTATTATGCTAAAAAATTACCAAGAACAATTGAATTGAAACAGCAAATATTTAAAATGAACACAAAAGAAGATTTATTTAATCTATTAGATGATTATCTAGATTCTCTTTAGAATTGATTAAAAATACTAATTAAATAGTTAAAAATTGAAAAAATCAAAAAAATAAATAAAAAAGAAATTAGTAAGAGTGAATACTTATAACTAGTAAAATATTTTGTTCAAACTTTTTTTAAAAGTTTGAGCTAGTAATAGACTTTTACAGCTTCATCAAGATCATCATGTAGACCAAGTGCTGCAAGTGCACCTATTTTACCTTGATCTCCTGTAACTGCTATAAGAGGAATATTGAGTTCTTCTGCTAATTTTTCAGCAGTTTCAACATCCATCATACCAGTTTTAGTAGCTATTGCATATTTTCTAAGTTTTTCTGGAATACCAATACCTTCTAAAATAGCTATTGCAGTTTTATCAGATAAAGTGTCCTGCTTTAATATTTCAATAAGTCTATTGATTAATTTTTCTTTATCCTCTTCCATAACTGCAAAGGTAAGAGCTATAGAAACACAGTTTTGGGTTTTATGAGGGTTATGTGGGAATAATTGAAGGATAATATGGTCAAGATACTCATAACCTTCTTCTTTTAATTGAATACCAATATTATGAGCCATAGTCCAAGTTGCTCCAGCATCTTTTACATCAGTATCATCAATTCCAATAACTAATTTTTCATATTTTGGAGTTACAACAGTAGCCTTGCCTTCTTTACTACCTCCTCCAACTTCAAGAAGTTCGATGTATTTTACACCTTCCCCCATTCCTCTACACATACCAGCACCTACACCAGCACCTGCAAGACCTCCATGAGTAACTTTAACTTCATTGTTCTCATTATCAATTACTACTTCTTCGATTCCAGCAGCATTGATACTTGCTTTAAGGTCTATTGGTTTTTTACCTACTTTACAGATATAAGTATGCTTATTTCCATCTCTTTTAGCATCAATAATAAGTTCACTACTGTGTTGGTATTGGTAAACTAACCAGTTGGAACCACTTGGGCATGGGTGATATTCAATAAGTTCTACTGTATCTCCATCAGCCATAGTTATGACTTTTTCATAAGGAGCAATCCATGGGTCATTAAATTTTTCTTTTAACTCTTCAGGTTTTAAAATTTCCATATTATCATCTATAAAGATAAATTTTTTAAAAAATAATAAATTGGATAATATTATTTGAATAAATAGATAGTTTTAAAAAAAGTATTTAAAAGAATTCATATGAATTCTTTTTTAGATTTAGATATCTTGTAATCTAATCACACATTTAACTAAAATTTAGATTTAAATATTGTAATTGTTACATATTTAACTAAAATTTAGATTTAGATATCTTGTAATCTGTCGCACATTTTAACAGCTGCTTCAACAGCACTTTTACCATATGTAACTCTTCTGTGTGCATCTAATCTAGTCATTCCTGGTCCACTAATTCCAAGAGAAATTGGCTTACCCCATTCTAGAGATAAGTCAGCTATTTTACGAGATGCATGTTGTGCTACGATTTGGTCGTGATCAGTTGCACCCTCAATAACAGTACCAAGAGTAATTATACAGTCAAGGTCAATTTTCCCCTCTTTATCTGCTTCAGTTAATTTTTTAATTGCAATTGGCATGTCAAACACACCAGGTACCATAACAATTTTAGTAATTTCACAATCACGAACTTCAGCTTCTGCTTTAGCAAGTTCTAACATCATATGAGTAATATCATAATTAAATTCTGCAACAACTGCACCTATATTATACTTTACCATTTTTAATCCTCCATTAAAGACTCATTTTTATTTAATTAGAATAAAATTATTAATCTTTTTTATTAATTATTTTTTTTAATTATTTTTTATTTTATCTATTTATCATTTTTTATCATTTTTTTAAAATTTATTTTATGTAACTACATTACCATTACGATAAAACTAGCTACTGCACTGAAAACCATAATAAATATGATAAATAAAGCTGCAATTTTTACTGTTGACATATTTATTCTCCTTTTTTTATAGATTAATAAAATTTATAATTAATTTAATTTTTTAGTATTTTTATATATTATTATAATTGTTTATAAATGTTTTATTTTTAATGTTTTGTTTTTTATTTAATTGGAATATTTTAAAAATTTTAATGTTTTATTTTTTATTTAATTAGAATATTTTAAAATAATATGAATTTAAAAAGAATATGAAATTACTATTTTCAATTAATATTCTGGATTGTTCTTTTTAAATTCAGTATAATTATCATATTTTAAGATATCTAAGAAGAATTTTTTCTTTTTAGGTCCTAAATTATCTAAATAATCCTGGTAATACTTAGTTTTTTTAATTTTTTCATAGTCTTCTTTAATAAGCTTAAAAAGCGGTTTTTTAGCATCTTCTCTAATATCCATTAATGCCATTCTTGGGCCGTTTATTTTATATGCTATAAGGTCGAACTTATAATCCTCATAGAATCCATTGTCTATAAATCTTCTCATAAGTTCACAACCTGCTTCTACTGTATCTAAGTAATTTGCATCTACAACGTGAGTAATAGAAGCATCATGCTTTCTTCTATAATATAAATGTTTTCTAATAATTGATATTCTCTTAGCTTTTAGATAAACATGGAAGAAAAATGGCATATCTTCAAAATATATTCCTTCTGGAAAGCTAGCATTAATTGATTTTAAAAAGCTATTTCTATAAATCTTTTGACAGCTGCTTACTGAAAGGTCAAATAAGAAGTTTTTAGTTTTTTCAGGTGAAAAAACAATATTATCAAAACTTTCATCAAGATTATTTAAATTAAACCAATCATTTTCATATACTCTTCCACTTTCATCATCATAATTAATCATTTGATACATTGTTATATCTGTGTTTTTTGATTTTGCTTCCTTATATGATATTTCAAATGCATCAGTAGCAAACCAATCATCTCCATCAAGAAAAGTTATATATTCCCCACTAGCTATTTTCATACCTTTATTTCTACTTGCTCCAAGACCTATATTTTCTTGGTTAATGACTTTAATTCTAGAGTCACTATTTCCATAGCTATTTATGATGTTTAAGGTATCATCTGTAGATCCATCGTTTACTATGATTATTTCAATATCTTTAAGAGTTTGATTTATCACACTTTCAATAGCTTTTTTAATGAATTTTTCTTCATTATATGCAGAAAGAATAAGGGATATTTTTGGATTAGTCATTTAAACTCTCCATTATTAATGATTGATTTAAGATTTTAGCAATAAAAAGCTCTCCACTTAATGATTACATTAGTATTTTTAATAATAAAAATGAAAAAATTAATTTAAAGCAGATATAATAGCTTCACCTACTTCTGTTGTTGTAGCAGTTCCTCCTAAATCGGGAGTAAGAACTTTTCCTTCATTTAAAACAGTTAATATAGCATTATTTAAGTTTTCTTCTGCTTCGTATTCTTCGAGATAGTTTAACATCATAGAAGCTGAAAGTATCATAGCCATTGGATTAGCTATACCTTTTCCTGCAATATCTGGTGCAGAACCATGAACTGGCTCAAATAATGCTCCATCTTCTCCAATATTTCCTGATGGAATCATTCCAAGTCCTCCAACAAGTCCTGCTCCTTCATCTGATAAAATATCTCCAAATAAATTAGTAGTAACAATAACTTCAAAGCTTTCAGGTCTTGTAATAAGGTACATTGCAGTAGCATCAACATAGAAGTCTTCTACTTCTACCTCACCTTCATAGTCTTTAGCTACTTCGTATAGTACTTCCTTGAATAAGCCATCAGTCACTTTTAAAACATTTGCTTTATGAACTCCTGTAACTTTTGATTTATTATTGTTTTTTGCAAATTGGAAAGCATAATCTATAATACGCTTGCTTGCTTTTTTAGTGATGATTCTTCTTGCAATGGCTCCTTCTTCTGTATATTCTTCTTCTTTTGCAACATATATTCCTTCGGTATTTTCTCTAACAATCATAAAGTCAAGATTATTAAATAATGCATTTGTATTTGGATAAGATTTAACAGGTCTTAAATTGGCGAATAAGTTCAATTCTTGTCTAAGTCTTACAATAACATCTGCTGCTGTTTCTCCAGCAGCTCCAAATAAACAGGCATCTGCATTTTTTGCAAGTTCAATTGTTGTATCTGGTAAAGCTTCACCATTTTCTAATAGGCATTCATCTCCTGCTTCGCCATAAGTAAAATTAAAATCAATATCCAATGATTTTAATACATTTATACATGCCTTCATAACTTCCTTTCCAATTCCATCTCCAGGAATTACAGCAATATTATACATTATTACACCATAAAACTATTAAATTTAAATAAAAAATTTTATTGTTAATTTATTCATTTCTATTTTTTAAGTAATTGATTAAACCACCAGATTCAAGAATTTCTAACATAAATGGAGGTAATTTTTTAAATTCATATTCTTTCCCACTTTCAGATATGATGATGCCTTTTTCCATATCTACTTCGATTTCTTCACCGTTTTCAATTATTTCACTTATTCCTGGTGCTTCTAAAAGCGGAACTCCTACATTTGTTGCATTTCTATAAAATATTCTTGCAAAGGATTCAGCAATTACAGCAGATATTCCACATCCTTTAATAGCTATTGGAGCATGTTCTCTAGAAGATCCACATCCAAAATTGGTTCCTCCAAGAATAAAATCTCCCTTTTTGACTTTTGATTTAAAATCAGGGTCTAAGCCTTCCATACAATGCTGGGATAATCTTTCTTCATCAGTATAAATTAAATATCTACCTGGAAGAATAATGTCTGTATCGATGTCATTTCCAAACTTCCAAACTTTTCCTTTCATATTATTCCTCCTATTTTGGTATGGCAATTTTTCCTTCAATAGCTGACTGTGCAGCTACTTTTGCTGAGGATAGGTATACTTCTCCTTCTGGACTTCCCTGTCTTCCTTTAAAGTTTCTATTAGAGGTAGAAAGACTTACCTCATCTGATCCAATAAGGCCGGTATGGCCTCCAAGACATGGCCCACAGCACGGTGCTGAAACAAGAGCACCAGCTTCAACAAATATTTTAATTAAACCTTCATCTAACCCTTTAAGGTAAACCTCTTTGGATGCTGGAATAACTAACATTCTAAGATTAGAATTGATTTGATTTCCTTTTAATATTTTTGCAGCATCTCTTAAATCTTCAATTCTGCCATTAGTGCATGAACCAATGAATACTTGGTCTATTTCAACATCACTTAATTCACTTGCTGGCTTAACATTATCAACGTTATGTGGACAAGCTATTTGTGGTTCAAGTTCACTAACATCCATATCTATAATTTCAAGACTAGTAGAATCAAGGTCAGTTTTAAGATTAGATTTTTCAATAAATGCCCTTAATCTATTTTTATTTTCACCACTTACACGGCCTTTAAGGTAATCATATGTCCTTTTATCTGGTTCTATAAGTCCAGTTTTTCCTCCCATTTCAATAGCCATATTGGATAAAACCATTCTCCCTGATACATTCATATTAGAGATAGTTTCTCCTGCAAATTCACAAGATTTGTAGGTAGCACCATCTGCTCCAACTTGACCAATTATATTTAAAATCAAATCTTTTGGGGAGGTGTTTTCTTTTAATTCACCCTTTATCTCAAATCTAATTGTTTCAGGAACTTTAAACCATAACTGTCCTGTAGATAAAACCATTGCCATATCAGTAGAACCAATTCCAGTTGCAAATGCTCCAAGGGCTCCATAGGTACATGTATGTGAGTCTGCACCTACAATTACAGTACCTGGTATTACATGGCCTTTTTCAGGTAAAACCTGATGACAAACTCCTTCTTTTACATCATAGAAGTTTTCAATATTTTGTTCTTTTACAAATTTTCTCATTAAAATATGATTATTTGCAGAATCAAGAGAGTCTGCTGGAACTTGGTGATCAAAGGGAATCACGATTTTCGATGAGTCCCATACTTTACCAGTTCCAATTTTATTAAATGATTCAACTGCAAGAGGCCCAGTTAAATCATGTATCATAGCTATATCAATATCTGCCATTACTATATCTCCAGCTTCTACTTTTCCTTTACCAGAAGCTCTAGCAAATATCTTTTCAGCAATTGTCGGCATATTTTCACCTCATTAAAAAGACTTATGATAGTTATATTAAAGTGATATTATTTAGTTAAAAATTATAATTTATTACATTACTTACTATTTTTGAATAATTTAGCTTGTTTAGTTGGATATTTTTTAATTTAATCACTTATTTAATTAATTATTAAATTTATACAAATTAGCATACCATAATTAATTAAATTAAACTAAATTTATACAAATTAGCATACCATAATTAATTAAATTTAACTAAATTTATACAAATTACCATAATTAATTAAAGTAAAATCCTCTGGAACTTCTTTAATTATGTTTTTAGTATCGAAGATAATTTTTGTTTTCATATTTTTACATAATAAATCATAATCTAGGTCTTTAAACTGATCATGATCGGTTAAGATTAAAATCAATGACGAATCTTTTATTGCTTCATCAAAGTCTAAATATTCTGAATTATCAAAGTGTGGGTCATGAATAGCAATTTCGTATCCTGCTGTTTTTAATCCAGTGATTATTTCAAATGCTGGACTTTCTCTTGCATCATCTGTATTTCCTTTATATGCTACTCCAAATACACTGATTTTTTTAGCTTCTTTATCAAGATTACTTAGAATTTTACCAGTATTTTCAATAACAAATCCAGGCATGCTATTGTTGGTATCTCTTGCTAATTTAATTATTTTTGCAACATCAGGAGCTTTTGCATAAATAAAATAAGGATCAATAGCTAAACAGTGTCCACCTACACCAGGACCAGGGCTATGAATATTTACTCTAGGGTGTTTATTAGCCATTTCAATAACATCAAGTGCATTTACCCCAATTTCAGCTCCTATTTTAGCAAGTTCATTGGCAAGTGCAATATTTACATCTCTGAATGTATTTTCCATACATTTGGATAATTCTGCAGTTTTTGCTTCAGTTTCGATTATTTCTCCTTTAACAAAGGTTCTATAAATATCTGCAGCTTTACGACTACATTCTTCTGTAATTCCACCTACGATTCTATTATTATTTACTAATTCTTCCATAATTTGGCCAGGAAGAACTCTTTCAGGGCAATGAGCAAGGAATAAATCTTTTCCAATAACGAATCCTTTTTTTTCAAATATTGGTTTTATAATTTCATCAGTAGACATTGGTGCTATTGTTGATTCAATAATAACAATATTTCCTTTCTTTAAAACATCTAAAATTGACTTACATGCAGATATTACATAAGTTAAATCACAACTTAAATCTTCTTTTAGATAAGGTGTGGGAACGGTAATAATAAATGTATCTGCCTCTTCTACTTTAGAGGATGCATGATAATGCCCTTCTTCTACAGCGTTTTTAATAGAATCAGAAATTCCAGGTTCCTCTATATGAGCTATTCCTTGATTTAATTTTTTAACAATTTCTTCATTAACATCTACACCAAGAACTTCACAACCATTTTTAGCAAATAATGCTGCAGTTGGCAATCCAATATATCCTTGTCCTACAATACAAATTTTCATAAATATCGCCCTGATTATTTGATTAATAGCTTACACGTTTTTATATATTATTTTTATTTAATATAAATATTATATAATTAAAATTAAAAAAATAATATTAGAATTTCAAATATAGTAAAGTTTAGAAATTTTTTTTTTTAAAAAATTAAAGTTTTGAAATAAGTCTCATTTATTTAAATATATTTATATTTTATAAAATAAAGAAATTGTATTATAATAATTTATTAAAACTATCATTTTGAAAATTTTTTTACTTTGAGATTTATAGTGTTTTTAAAAATTATTTCTAATAATTTTATTTGAGGAATATTATGAAAATATTGATAACTGGTGCTTATGGAATGTTAGGTTCTGATTTAAGGGAAATTCTTAAAAATCATGAATTAATTGCTACTGGATTTAAAGAGTTAGATATTACTAATGAAGAAAAAGTTATTGAGTTTATTTGTGAAAACTCTCCTGAGATAGTTATTAATGCTGCAGCATATACAGCAGTTGATGATTGTGAAACTAACTATGATGATGCATATGCAGTAAATGCAATTGGCCCTCGTAATTTAGCTATTGCTTGTAATAAAATCGATATTCCTTTGATACATATCAGTACAGATTATGTTTTTGATGGTAGTAAAAACACTCCCCTTCTTGAAGATGATGAACTAGGTCCTCAAAGTGCCTATGGTAAAACTAAACTCGAAGGTGAAAAATTTATTCAAGAAAACACTGAAAAGTACTTTATTCTTCGTACTGCTTGGTTATATGGTGTCCATGGCGGAAATTTTGTTCAAACAATGTTAAATTTAGCTAAAGAACATGATAAGATTACAGTTGTTAATGATCAAATAGGTTCTCCAACATTTTCTTATGACTTAGCTAAAGGAATTTCTAATTTGCTTAATAGTGAAAAATATGGCATTTATCATTTAACTAATGAAGGGGAATGTTCTTGGTATGAATTTGCTAAAGATATATTTGAATTATCTAAAATTGACCTAAAGCTTATACCGGTAAGTACTGAAGAATTTCCAAGACCTGCTCCAAGGCCACATTATTCGGTTTTAAGCAATGAAAAATGGATTAAAGCAGGGTTTCCTCCAATGAGAAATTACAAAGAAGCTTTAAATGAATATTTAGCTTTATTAAATTTTATGAAAGCCTTTGGTAAGATTTAATATTATGAAATAAATATTATGAAATAATTATAGAAAATTATTTTTTATATTGTGAAATGATTATATAAGGAATGATTTAATTATAAGGAATTATTTAATGACTAAGAAGTGATTATATGAAAGGAATTGTATTAGCTGGTGGTTCTGGAACTAGATTGTATCCAATTACAAAAGCTATTTCTAAACAGTTATTGCCTTTATATGATAAACCAATGATTTATTATCCAATATCTGTTTTGATGTTAGCTAACATTAAGGATATTTTAATTATTTCCACTCCCCGTGACTTACCGATGTATAAAGAGTTATTAGGGGATGGTTCTGATTTGGGAATATCTTTCTCTTATGCAGAGCAAGAAAATCCAAATGGCTTAGCTGAAGCATTCATCATTGGTGAAGACTTTATTGGTGATGAAAATGTAGCTCTTATTTTAGGAGATAATGTATTTCATGGACATAGATTTACTGAGATATTAGAAAGAGCATGTAATCTTGAAGAAGGCGCAGTTGTTTTTGGTTATTATACTCATAATCCAGAGGCATTTGGTGTTGTAGAATTTGATGATGGGTGGAATGTTTTATCAATTGAAGAAAAACCAGAAAATCCAAAATCTAACTATATAGTTCCTGGACTTTATTTCTATGATAATGATGTTATAAAAATAGCTAAAAAGGTTAAACCATCAAATAGAGGTGAACTTGAAATTACTTCTATTAATGAAGAGTATCTTAAATGTGGAAAACTTAAAGTTGAATTACTTGGTAGGGGAATGGCTTGGTTAGATACTGGAACTCATGATGGTTTACTTGAAGCAGGAAACTTTATAGAAACTGTTCAAAAAAGACAAAGCTTGTATATTGCTTGTTTAGAAGAAATAGCATATCTTAAAGGTTATATATCAAAAGAGGATGTTTTAAAATTGGCAGAATCTCTTAAAAAAACTGAATATGGCCAATATTTAATAGATTTAGCTAATAGAAAACTTTAATATTAGTGGTGTAAGAAATGGGGAAATTTAAAATTATTAAAAGTGAAATTGAAGATGTCTTCACAGTTGAACCGACAGTATTTGGTGATGAGAGGGGATATTTCATGGAAACTTATAATGAAAATGATTTTAAAGAAGAGGGTATTGATTTGACTTTTGTTCAAGACAATCAATCAAAATCATCTAAAGGGGTCCTTAGAGGACTTCATTTTCAATATACTCAACCTCAAGGTAAATTGGTCCGTGTTATTAAAGGTGAAGTATTTGATGTAGCTGTTGATTTAAGAAAAAAATCAAAAACATACGGTAAGTGGATAGGTGAAATTCTTTCTGAAGAAAATAAAAAACAGCTTTTTATTCCAAAGGGATTTGCCCATGGATTTTTAGTTTTATCTGATGAAGCTGAATTTGTATATAAATGCACTGATTTCTATAATGGGGATGATGAAGGGGGAATCATTTGGAATGACTCAGATATAGCTATTGACTGGCCTTTAGATGATATTGGCGAAGAAAATATACTTTTATCTGAAAAAGATAAGCTATTTAAATCATTTAAAGAAACTGAAACGGATTTTTAAATTTAGGTGATGTACTTAATTTAATTTAGATGATGTATTAATTAGATGGTATTTAATTAGGTGATGTATTTAAGGTAATATTTAATTTAATTTATTACTAATATTATTCAAATAAGTGATATTTATGACTAAATTATTAATAACTGGTGGAGCTGGATTTATAGGTAGTAATTTTGTAAAATATATCCTTGATAGGTATCCTAACTATGAAATTACTAATTTAGATGCTCTTACTTACTGTGGAAATCTTGAAAATTTGGAGGATATTGAAGATAATCCTAACTATACCTTTGTTAAGGGAGATATTCAAGATGGGAAATTAGTTGATGAGATTGTAAAAGATGTAGATTATATTGTTCATTTTGCTGCTGAAAGTCATGTAGACCGCAGTATAGAAGATCCTCAAATATTTATAAAAACAAACATTATTGGAACTCAGGTTTTATTAGATTCAGCAAAAAAACATAATATTAAAAAATTTCTACAGGTTTCTACAGATGAAGTTTATGGAAGCTTAGGAAGTGAAGGTTACTTTAGAGAAGAAACTCCTCTTCAAGCAAATAGTCCATATTCTGCTTCAAAAGCAGGTGCAGATTTAATGGTAAGAGCTTATGGTGAAACATTTAAGCTACCAATTAATATTACACGCTGTTCTAATAACTATGGCCCTTATCAATTTCCTGAAAAATTGATTCCTTTAATGATTTCCAATGCTTTAGAAGATAAAGAGTTACCTATTTATGGGGATGGAAAGAACATTAGAGACTGGTTACATGTTTATGACCATTGTACAGCTCTTGATCTAGTTCTTCATAAAGGAAAACTTGGAGAAGTTTATAATATCGGCGGTAATAACGAAAAACAAAATATTGAAATTGTAAAACTTATTTTAAAAGAACTTGATAAGCCAGAATCTTTAATTAAATTTGTTAAAGATAGATTAGGGCATGATAGACGTTATGCAATTGATTCTACTAAAATTACTGAAGAATTAGGCTGGAAACCTAAATATACCTTTGAAACAGGTATTATAGAAACAATTCATTGGTATTTGGAAAATCAAGATTGGATGGAAAAAGTAAAATCTGGAGAATACCAAGAGTACTATGAGAAAATCTATTCTAAAAAATAACTTAAAATGAGATTTTGCCCTTTAAAAAAGCAAAGATTCTTTAAACAATTCAATTCTTAGTGATTATATGAAAGTATCAGTAATAACTCCAAATTATAATGGTTTGAAATTCTTAAATAAATATTTTGAAACTCTATTAATTCAAGCTAGATTTATTGAAGAGATAATTATAATTGATAATGCATCTACTGATGGCAGTATTGAATTTATAGAAGAACTTATTAAAAGTCCTAACTATCCAATTAATATAAAACTCATTAAAAATGAAGCTAATTTAGGCTTTGCTGTTGCTGTTAATCAAGGAATTGAAATAGCTAAATCTGAATATATCTATTCAGTTAACAACGATGTTGAGTTAGAATGGAATGCTTTAGAAGAGATTATTAAAGCTATGGATGAATCTATCAAATTAGGTGAAAACCCATTTTCAATTCAATCAAAAATGATTCAACAGCACAATAGAAATTTAATAGATGATGCTGGAGATGAATATACTATACTTGCTTGGACAAAAAAGATAGGGGATAATCAGCCAGTAGAGAAATACAACGATAGAAAAGAAATTTTCTCCTCCTGTGCTGGTGCAACTTTGTATAGAAAATCTGTTTTATTTGAAATTGGCTTATTTGATGAAAGTTTCTTTGCCTATGTTGAAGATATAGATCTTTCTTATAGAGCTCAAATATATGGTTATAAGAATTATTTCGCTCCGAATTCAATTATTTATCATTATGGAAGTGGAACAAGCGGTAGCAGGTATAATGAATTTAAAATAAGATTATCAGCTCGAAATAATGTTTTTTTAGTTTATAAAAACTTCCCAACTATTCAAAAAATAATTAATTTCATATTTCTTTTTTTAGGATTTTTAATAAAGTATCTTTTCTTCCTAAATAAAGGCTATGGTCATATTTATTTAGATGGGCTTAAAGAGGGATTAAAAGATAGAAAAAAATTAAATAAAACTCCTTTTTTAAGAAAAAACTGGAAAAACTACTTTAAAATAGAATGGAAACTTATCAAAAATACCTTTACCTATTTAAAGAAATAATTATTATATTCATTTATAGCAATTCTGAAGTTTAATAGGGGTAAATTCTTTTCTTTAGATAAGTTTATAGCAATTTCTGAAGTTTAATAGGGGTAAATTCTTTTCTTTAGCTAAGTTTATAGCAATTTCTGAAGTTTAATATGGGTGAATTCTTTTCTTTAGGTGTAAAAATGAGAAATAATTTAGATTTGTCAATTATAGTTGTTAACTATAATACTTTTAAGTTAACAAAAGAAACTATTGATTCCTGTTTAGCTGAACCATGTCATTATAGATATGAAATACTTCTTGTAGACAATAAATCAACTGATGATAGTCTTCTTAAATTAGAAGAATACTTTAAAGATGAAATATCTCGAGGAATCATTAATCTTATTGCTAATTCTAGCAATGAAGGTTTTGCAAAAGCTAATAATTTAGCTATTGAAGAAGCTAAAGGAGAATATATTCTTCTTTTAAACTCTGATACTCTTATAAAAGAAGCTACAATTGATAGATGTATGGATTATATAACTAAAGGAACAAATGCTGATGTTGGTGCTTTAGGTTGTAAAGTTAGTTTAGCTGATGGATCTTTAGATAAAGCATGTAAGCGTAGTTTTCCAAATCCAGTTAACTCCTTTTATAAATTATTTAATATTCAGACAAATAGTGGAAAAGATAATTATAATTTAGATGATTTAGATGATGATGGTGTTTATGAAATTGATTGCCTTGTAGGAGCATTTATGCTTGTTAGAAGAACTACAATTGATGACATTGGCCTTTTAGATGATACTTTCTTTATGTATGGAGAAGATATTGATTGGTGCTATCGAATAAAGCAAGCAGGCTGGAGAATTGTTTACTTTGGCCAAGCAGAAATAATCCATTATAAAGGAGCAAGTAGTGAAGATAAAAAGACTAAAAAAAGAAATCCTAAATTGATTTATGAGTTTTATAGAGCTATGTATATTTTTTATAAAAAGCATTATACTAAAAAATATAATTTCTTTGTAAATATTGCTGTTTATATTGGAATAGCAGTTCTTTTAGTTTTTAATTTAATTAAAAATACTTTAAGGTTTTAATAATTAAAATAATGCTGTTTTTATTATTTGTAGCTCTTTTTTTAAATAGTTTAAATTTTTTACTATTTTTTACCTAATTAAACTATTTTTTCTAGCTCTTTTTTTAAATATTTTAAATTTTTACCTAATTAACTTATATTTAATAATTTTTTATATTTTTTTTATTATTGATTAGATTCAGGTTATATATATGCTATTTTTTATAAAAATAGGTAATTTTATAAATAATAGTTTTTATAATTATAATTAGTATATATAATTATTATAAGATTGTATTTTTTAAATTAAATTTTTAAATCAATTAATATAGGGTGGGTAATATGATTAAAGAAAATCAAAGAATTTTAAATGCAATACTTGTTATAATAGACATTTTTGTTATTCTATTTTCATTAGTTTTTGCTTATTTTGTAAGGTTTAAAACCACTCTATTTGGCCCATTAGGTGAATCTTTACCCTTTAGTGCCTATTTAATATTTACTGTTGTATGTATTATTCCTACATATCTTCTTCTTTACTACTTCTTTGGCTTATATAAACCCTTTAGGAATAAATCTTCTATATTCTCAGGGGCTGAAGATATTATAAAATCAGACATGATGGCTTTTATTATTTTAGTAGCTATTTTGTTTGTAATTAAGCAGCCAGATTTTTCAAGGATAATGCTATTCTTATTAAGCCTATTTGGTATGATCTTTGCAATTATTGAAAGGGCACTTGTAGTTTTAGTTTTAAGATTTATGAGAATAAATAATCATAATTTAAAACATATGCTTATTATTGGAGATAATGAACTTGCATTTAATTTTGCACATAAAATTAAATCCAAAACTTTTTTAGGATACAATATTGCCGGATTTCTAGGAAGAGAAGAACATTTAGGAAATACATTTGAAGGAATTAAATTTATTGGTACTTTTAATGATTTACCTAAGATTTTAAAAACTAATAAATTCGATAGAGTTGTTATAGCTATTCCATTAAAATATTATTATCACTTAAATGAAATTGTAGATGCCTGTGAGGAAGAGGGTATTAAAGCAGAGATTATTCCAGATTATTATGAATATTTACCGGCAAAACCTTCTGTTGATATGTTAGATGATTTACCAATTATTAATATCCGTTATGTTCCTTTAGATGATGCATTTAATAAGTTTAAAAAGATTGTATCAGATTATTTTGTTGCTATAATTGCAATTATTATTACCTCTCCAATAATGCTTATTACAGCTATTGCCATTAAAATAGAATCTCCAGGACCTATTATTTTTAAACAAGAAAGAATTGGTTATAATGGTAATCCATTTATGATGTATAAATTTAGAAGTATGAGGGTTCAAGATGAAACAGATGAAAAATCTCAATGGACAATTGAAGATGATCCAAGAAAAACAAAAGTAGGTGCATTTATTAGAAAAATGAGTATAGATGAATTACCTCAGTTTTTCAATGTTTTAAAAAGAGAGATGAGCGTTGTTGGGCCTCGTCCTGAAAGACCATTTTTCGTTGAAAAATTTAAAAAAACAATTCCAAAATATATGGTAAAACACCAAGTAAGGCCAGGTCTTACAGGTCTTGCTCAAGTTAATGGTTATAGAGGAAATACTTCAATTGAAAAACGTATTGAATATGATATTCGTTATGTAGAAAATTGGAGATTACTTTTAGATATACAAATTATGTTTAAAACGGTTTTTAAAATAAAGGATAATGCTTATTAACCAAACTTTTACGAGCCTTCGGCTCGCAAAAGTTTGATCAAAATTTTTTTAATTTTTGGGTTTAATATTATTTTTTTTTTTTTTTTAATTCTTGAGATTAGTTGCTGTTTTTAATTAGTTAATTAGTTATGATTTTTGATTTTTTGAGTTTATTTTATTTTTAGTATAATTATAGAATTATTTATAATGTTGTAATATTAGTATAATGTTGTATTTTTTAGTTTAACTTATTAAATTTAGTTTAAATTATTAAATTGATTTGTTTTTCGATTTTTATAATGAAAAAAAGCATATATTTATATATTTAGTTGTTTAATTGATAATAAAAGACTTAATTTTTAAATTAATAGTTTTTTGTTAGTATTTATAGAAATTATTAGATATTATTTAACTAATTTTATTAATTTAGAAATTCTTTTAAAAATTTTAGCAGGGATATTTAAATTTTAAAAAGCTTAAAATCTAAAGTTTTATAAATAATAATGTTTTTATAGTATAGTAAAAAATTCAGATTAAAATGAAAATTCAATATTTAAAAATATTAAAATATTATAGTTTATAAATATAATTATATAAAATTAATAATTAGATGATAATTGAATGATTTTAGTAATTTTAGTATTTTTAATAATTTTATAATATATGAAATTTTATCGTTATAAAAAGTTTTTTTACTTTTCATTTAATTATTTAAATATCTTATATGCTTAATATTTTTAAATGATTGCTTTGAAAATTAATAAATTTTTTCACTTGAAATATTAGTATTAGTTTTCAAATGCTCTGTCTTAATTATTATATATAGAAAAAATTAAATTATAATTTAACTTGAAAAAATTATAATAAAATTAATAGTCATATCTTAGTCATATCTTATTTAATAGATATTTTATTAGATAAATTATTTATTATATTTTTATTATTTTAATAGATATTTTATTAGAATAGATTATTTATTATTTTAATAGACATTTTAGATAGATTATTCTATTTTATTAAATTATTTTTACTAAATTTATAATTTAAAAAAAACGAGGGTTTGGTATGGATAAAGAATTTTTCAATGGAATGAATTTAGCTGAAGATATTAATGAAGAAGATTTCCAATACATAGTAGAAGGTTGGGAGAAAATTCAAGATCTTTTATCTAAAGATGAATTCATTAGTAAATTTAATAAAGTTAAAGAAGAATACAAAGATGCTTCTTTTTTTAGTGATAAAGACTTCATAGACATGGTGGTAAATCCATTTACTGGAGAAAAAGCAGAACCTATATCTAATTTTGATAATGAAACTCCTAAAACAATTTCTGAAGTTGAACCTGGTAATAATGGCTTCAGTATTGTTGCAAGAGTAATGAGTATTTCTAATCCAAAAATATTTACTACAAGAAAAGGAGAGGCTGGAAAACTTGCTAATATGCAAATTGCAGATAATACTGGTGAAGTAAGACTTGTTCTTTGGACAGAAAATATTAAACATCTTAAACATATTTCTGAAGGAGATATTGTAGAAATCACTGATATTGACTGTAAAGATGGATTTAGAGGAGGTAAGGAATTTTCATTACGTCCTAGATCATTACTTCGAACAATTGATGAAACAAGTGAAAACTATCCAAAGAATATTGATGCTTTCCCAGTTTATGAGGAAAATATTATTTCAATTGAAGGTATTGAGCCTGATGAGAAGGTAAGTATTATTGGAAGATTGATAAGAGTTCCAACTCCACATTCTTATGAAAGTAATGGTAAGAAAGGAAAAGTCACTTCTCTTGAGATTCAAGATAATACAGGTAAAATTTCCTATACTTTATGGAATAATGATGTTAAATTAGTTAGTAGCCTTGATTTAAAAGAAGGAGATATTGTTAAAATTCTCAATGAACAATCTAGAGAAAGAAATGGAGAAGTTTCATTATCTCACTGGGACGGTAGAATCCTTAAAGTTGAGGGAGACTTCGATATTCCAGAGTATGAAGAAAATATTATTAAAATTGGTGATGCTCAAGAGATTAAAGATGTTACTTTAATTGGTATTGTAACTAAAATCCAAGATACTATTCAATTTAATAGACAAGACGGAACAAAAGGTTTTGTAAAATCAATTGAAATTACTGATGATACCGGTTCTATAAGAGTTACTCTCTGGGGTGATGATACTAAATTGAAAGTATCTAAAGGAGATATTCTTAAGATCATTGGTGGAAATATTGAATATGACGATTATGCAAGTAGCGGATATAGAGTAAATACTAATTGGAATAGTGAATTAAAAGTAAATCCTGAAGGAAGTGAGGATTTAGCTGAAGAATTAAAGGATATTTTAGATAAATTGGGACCAATACCTATTGGTGAAATTCAAGACCATGAAGATGATGGTGAAGAAGTAGATATTATTGGCAGATTAATTACCATTAATGATAGTCATTCCTTCCAAAGAGATGATGGATCTACTGGTGTTGTTCGCTCAGGTGATATTGCTGATTCTACTGGAATGGTTAGAATTTCCTTTTGGGATGAAAAGGCAGAAGCTTCTTACGGCATAGGTAAAGCATATCAAGTTGAAAATGCTAGAACTAGATTAGGTATGTATGCTGTTGAACTTAATGCTGGTAAAACAACCAGAGTAATTGAGCTTAATGATGCTGAATCATCTGATTTACCTTCATTTGAAGAATTAGAAGAAACAGTTTATGAAACTAAGAAAATTGATGATTTAGATGAAGATGATATGAATATTAAAGTTGTTGCAAGAATATTAGAAATGGAAGATACTCGTGAATTCCCTAGACAAGATGGAACTAAAGGTTTAGTTAGAAATATGACCATTGGTGATGAGTCTGGATTTATATCTGTTACTTTATGGGATGATAAAACTAATTTACCTTATGATATTAATGAGGCAATTAAAATTCAAAATCCTCGTGTCAACTATAATGATAGAAGCAATCGCTTAGATTTGTCTATAGGTAATTCAACTAATATTTTACAACCTTCATATAAAGAATTAACAAATCTTCCAGATATTAAAGAATTACAAGATACTTTATACACTTCTAAAGATATTGCAAGCCTTGAACTAGAAGATAGAAATGTTAAAATAGAAGGTACTTTCTCTAATCCATATTCTGAAAGAATCTTAATTCCTAAATGCCCTATCTGTAATCATACCCTTGATGTTGATGAGGAAGAATGTTCTGAATGTGGAAATATAATTGATGAACCAAAATATCTTTTAATGCTTCCTGGAAAGCTTAATGATGATACTGGTGAAATTCAAATCACTTTCTTTAATGATTTAGTTGAAGAGTTAATTGGTATGGCACATGATGATATAGTTGCTCAATATGAAGAAGAAGGGGATTTCGGATTCTTAGAAACTAAAATTAATGATCTTGAAGGTAGAACTTTAGAAGTAATTGCTGATATAACTTATAATAATTATGATGAGGAAATAAGACTTAGACCTAAGAAAATTCTTAAAAATGAGTTATAAGTCCTATTCTGATATGGTATGATGAACTTTAATGAAATTTATTTAATGGGTTGATAATTATGGTAGAACTTGAAGACTTACCAAATGTTGGAGAAAAAACTGCAGAAAAATTAAGAGATGCAGGATTTGCTGATATGATGAGATTAGCTACTGCTACTGCTAAAGAATTATCTGTAAAAGCAGAAATTGGTGAAGGTGTAGCTGAAAAAGTTATTGAAGCAGCACGTAAGGCAGAAAAAATTGATTTTGAAACTGCATTTGATGTAATGGAAAGAAGACGAGATGTTGGACGTATAACTACTGGAAGTAAAGGAGTAGATGAGTTAATAGGTGGTGGAATTGAAACCCAAGCTATTACTGAAGTATTTGGTGAGTTTGGATCAGGTAAAAGTCAAATCTCCCATGAATTAGCGGTTACTGTTCAATTACCTAAGGAGAAAGGTGGTTTAGATGGTGAATGCGTATTTATTGATACAGAAAACACATTTAGGCCAGAAAGAGTTGAACAAATAGCAGATGCTTTTGGTCTTGATCGTGATGAAGTATTAAGAAAAATCCACATTGCAAGAGCTTTTAACTCTTCTCATCAAATCTTAATGGCTGAAAAGATTAATGAATTGATTCAAAGTGGATGTAATCTAAGATTAGTCATTGTTGACTCACTTATGGCACATTTCAGAGCTGAATATGTTGGAAGAGAATCTTTAGCTGTAAGACAGCAAAAATTAAACCAACACCTACATGCATTACAACAAGTAGCTAACACTTACAATGTAGCGGTTTTCCTTACTAACCAAGTTCAAGCAAGACCTGATGCTTTCTTTGGAAGCCCAACTAAAGCTATTGGAGGGCATGTTTTAGGGCACGCTTCTACTTACAGAATTTGGCTTAAAAAAGGTTTAGCAGGTAAAAGAATTGCTAGATTAGTAGACAGCCCTCACTTACCAGAAGGAGAAGCTGTATTTAAAGTTACTACTGATGGTGTTGTAGATTAACTCCCAAGCTTTTTGAGGCTTCGCCTTAAAAACCTTGATCAAAATTCTTTTTGATATTTGAGAGTAATTTATTCTTAATATTATTTTTTCTTATTTTTACTGGTTTTTTCAAAAACTATTTTAACTAATTTTTAATATTGTTTTTTCTTATTTTTGCTGATTTTTTCAAAAACTATTTTAACTAATTTTAATAAATAAAGATTTAATATTTAGAACTTATTTATTTTAAAAATATTTTGTTGATTTTATGGATTTTAGAATTATTATTGTTTCAATCATTGTAATGATTTTAATAGGAGTTTTATCTAAAAAGCTTAATCTCTTAAAAGAAGAAGATGTTGAAACTCTTAATAATTTAGTAATCAATATATCTCTACCATGTCTAATTTTCAATGCTTTGTATACTGTTGATGTTTCCTTACTTCCACGATTAAGCATTTTGACAGTTTATATATTAATCACTAGTTTAATTGTAGGTGTATTAACTTATTTGCTATTAAAATTTTTAGGATGGAACAAAAGGACAATTTGGAGTATAATAGTGGTTGTAGTTTTAGGTAATACTGGTTTTTTAGGTTATCCAATTACACAAGGAATTTATGGAAGTGCTGGTTTAATTAGAGCGGTGTTTTGTGATTGTGCTACTTCGATAACTTTTGTCATTTTAAGTTTTCTTTTAATTTTAATTTTTGATGGATCAACTAAACTAGCTATTAAAAGGATTATAACATTTCTACCCTTATGGTCAATAATTTTAGGAATTGTTTTCAATATATTTAATATTCCAATTACATCTGTAGGGTCAACTGTTGTAAATTATTTGGCAGGTTCTACCATTCCTCTTATTATGATATCTTTGGGATTATCATTAAAAATCGATGGTTTAAAAAATCACTTTAAAGAGGTAGGATTAGCATCATTTATCAAATTAATTATTTATCCTTTGATTGGTTTAGCTGTCTTGTCTTTACTTAATATAACTGAGCTTAATCATACAATTGGCTTTATAGAAGCTACTATGTCTTCAGCTATGTTAGGATTGGTTATTTCTATAATTTATAACTTAGATTCTAATTTAACTTCTGATTGCATTTTTACTTCTACTTTGTTTAGTCTAGTTACAATTCCTATATTCTTAATGCTTATGCTTTAAGGAAGGTTTAAGGATTTTTGTCTATTTTTTTATTTATTATGATTGTTATAAAATATTATTATGATTGTTATAAAATATTATCATAATTGGTATAAAAATTAATATAAAATTGCTTTTTTATGGTGTTTCAAAAAAGGTTACACTATTCTTATTTCTCTTTTGTTTCATTCATAGTTTTAAAAAAAGCTATTTCTTTATCTATAATATTCAATTTAAATCGATTATTATTATTTTATTATTTAAGTAGTAGATTTCTATTTAAACTTAGTTTAAAAACTAAAGAACTCTTATTTTTCTTCAAAAATTTTTTATTTTTTAAAGGCTTTTCCTTCTTTCTTTGAATTTTTTTTTAAAATTTCTTATTTTTTAGGCATATAAAAATCTATTTTATTTTCTGATTTTGAGGATTATTATCTCTTTATTTTTATAAAAATCTATAATGTTATCTTATTTTATCTTAATTATTCTTAATTAATATTTTTTAATTATTTGATTGATTTTAATCAATTTAAATTTTTCTCATATATATACTTTACTCCTACTTATTTATAGAAAGCTTTATATACTCAATTTTTAAAAGTTTAAATTGTATCTAATATTTTATATATAATATATTAAAATTAGATCAATGATTAATCATTTTACTTGTACAAGGTGATTTAATGGCAGAAGAAAATGTAAATGAAGAAGAAATTAGAATAGGAGTATATGTTTGCCACTGTGGTGTAAACGTTGGTGGAGTAGTAGACTGTCCTGAAGTAGCAGAATACTCAAAAACTTTACCTAATGTAGTTATTGCAAAAGATTACAAATACATGTGTTCTGACCCAGGTCAAAATCTTATTCAAGATGATATTAAAGAACATAACTTAAACAGAATCGTAGTAGCAGCATGTTCTCCAAGACTTCACGAACCTACATTCAGAAGATGTGTAGAAGAAGCTGGATTAAACAAATTTTTATTTGAATTTGCTAACTTAAGAGAACAAGACTCTTGGGTACACATGACCCAACCTGTTGAAGCAACTGCAAAAGCAAAAGACTTAACTCGTATGGCTGTTGCAAAAGCTAGATTATTAGAACCTCTTGAAGCTTCTAAAGTAGCTGTAGATAAAAAAAGTCTTGTTATCGGTGGTGGAGTAGCAGGTATTCAATCTGCATTAGACTTAGCTGATATGGGATTCAAAACCTACTTAGTAGAAAGAAACCCAACTATCGGTGGAAGAATGGGTCAATTAGACAAAACCTTCCCTACCTTAGACTGTTCCATGTGTATTCTCGCACCTAAGATGGTAGACACTTCCAAACACGAAAACATTGAATTAATTACTTACGCTGAAGTTAAAGAAGTAGATGGATACATTGGTAACTTCACTGTAAAAGTAGAGAAAAAACCAAGATATGTTAGAGAAGAGGATTGTACTGGATGTGGACAATGTCAAGAAGTTTGTCCTATCGAAATACCTAACTACTATGACGAAGGTGTCGGTATGGTAAAAGCAGCTTACATCCCATTCCCTCAAGCAGTACCTCTCTGTGCAACTATCGACAAAAACTACTGTATTGACTGTGGTCTTTGTGAAACTGTATGTGGTCCTGAATGTATCGACCGTGACATGGAACCTGAAGAAATCGAACTTCATGTTGGTACCATTATTGCAGCAACTGGTTATGATCCATATGACCCAACTGAAAAATACGAATATGGTTATGGTAGATACACTAACGTAATTACCGCAATGGAAATTGAAAGAATGATCAATGCATCAGGTCCTACTGGTGGTCATGTAATTAAACCATCTGATGGAATCGAACCTAAACGTATTGCATTCATCCACTGTGTCGGTTCAAGAGATGAACAAATCGGTAAATCCTACTGTTCAAGAGTATGTTGTATGTACTCTATGAAAAATGCTCAATTATGTATTGACCACGAACCTGACACTGAAGTAACTTGTTACTACATGGATATCCGTTCATTCGGTAAAGGATTCGAAGAGTTCTACAAAACTTCCCAAGAAAAATATGGTATTGAGTTCTTAAGAGGACGTCCTGCTGAAATCATTGAAAACGATGATTTAACATTAACTATCAGAGCAGAAGATACCTTACTTGGAAAAATAACTGAATACACCTATGACTTAGTTGTATTATCTATTGGATTAGAACCTCCTGAAGGATCTAACAAACTCAGACAAACCTTAGGTTTATCTAGAACTAGTGACGGATTCTACATGGAAGCTCACCCAAAACTCAGACCTGTTGACACTTTAACTGATGGTGTTTACATTGCTGGTGTAGCACAAGGTCCTAAAGATATTCCTGACGCAGTAGCACAAGGTTCTGCTGCAGCATCAAGAGCATCTATCCCAATGGCTAAAGGTGAAGTAGAAATCGAACCTATTACTGCTGACACTGATGCTACTGTTTGTGGTGCATGTGAAGTATGTGTAGAATTATGTCCATACGGTGCTGTAAGTATTGAAGGTGAAGACGCTGAGAAACATGCAGCAATTAATGTTGCATTATGTAAAGGATGTGGTACCTGTGTAGGTGCATGTCCATCTGGTGCTATGAACCAAAACCACTTCAAAACCGAACAAATTATGGCACAAATCTCTGCAGCTCTTGAAGACGTAGCAAAATAGATTAAGAGATTTATTCTCTTTTTCTTTTTTCTTTTTTTAATTAATTTTTAAAACGTTTTTATATTTACTAACTATTTTTTTAATTAATTTTTAAACATTCATATATTCAATATCTATTTTTTTAATTAATTTTTAAACATTCATATATTTAATATCTATTTTTTTAATTAATTTTTAAACATTCATATATTCAATATATATCTTTTTAATTAATTTTTTTAAATAAATTAAAATTTTTAAATAAGAAATTATTTTTTAAATTTATCTCTTATTTTTTTTCAAAATGATATACTATTTTAAGAAATAATATATTTAATATGTAAATTAATAAAAACTTTTATTTAATTTAAAAATTATATTCTATATTAATAAGAATTTTATAGAGATTATATTTTTTAGATTATCCTTCTGATTTTTATAAACTTTTTAATTTTTTATTTTTATTTAATTTAATTTAATTTTTATTAATATTGACTAAAATTAATAAAAATCATATTTTAAGATTTAATCATTTATTTAAGAAAATATAGGTGTTATGACATGTATCAATATGAAGAAGATGTTAATAGGTTTAATGAATTAATGAAAGTTCATAATGACTGGATGAGAGATAGTATTAACCTTATTGCAAGTGAAAACATTACAAGCAATCAAGTAAAAACTGCTATGGTATCAGATTTGTCTCACAGGTATGCTGAAGGACAAGCTTACCAGAGATTATACCAAGGTTGTACTTACATTGACCAAATAGAAGACTTAGCAAAGCAATTATCTTGTAAAGTTTATGACTGTACTTATGCGAATGTTCAACCGGTATCTGGTGTAACTGCAAACTTAGCGGCTTTCTTTGGTTTTGCTAAATCTGGAGATAAAATGATGGCTATGAATATTCCATTTGGTGGACACATAAGCCATGCAAATGTAAGTGCAGCAGGTATCAGAGGATTAAAAACTTTAGAACATCCTTTTGACCCTTCAATTATGAATATTGATATTGATGCAATGAATAAAATGATTTTAGAAGAAAAACCTAAAATTATTCTCTTTGGAGGAAGTTTATTCTTATTCCCACACCCAGTAAAAGAAGCTGTTGATGCAGCACAAGAAGTAGGAGCAACTATTATGTATGATGGTGCTCATGTACTTGGTTTAATTGCAGGTAAACAATTCCAAGATCCTTTAAAGGAAGGAGCTGAAATTTTAATGGGCAGTACTCACAAAACTTTCCCAGGTCCTCAAGGCGGGATTATCTTATCTCAAGAAGAAAACAAAGACTTGATTGATAATGCTGTTTTCCCAGGTGTGGTAAGTAACCACCACTTACACCACTTAGCTGGTTTAGGTATTGCCACTGCTGAAATGTTAGAGTTTGGTGAAGATTATGCTAAACAAACTATTAAAAACGCTAAAGCCTTAGCAGGTGCACTTGCTGAGGAGGGATTCAATGTTTTATGTGAAGATTTAGGATACACTGAATCTCACCAAGTAGCTATGGATGTTTCTGATGTAAAAAGAGCAACCCTATTAGCTAAAGAGTTAGAACAAAACAATGTAATTCTTAATAAAAACCTTATTCCAGGAGACAATGTTAATGATAGTGACAATCCATCTGGTATAAGAATTGGTACCCAAGAAATTACAAGACGTGGTATGAAAGAAAAAGAAATGGAAGAAGTAGCTAAATTTATCTGGAGAGTTGCTGAAGGTGAAAGTTTAGATATTAAAGATGAAGTTACTGAATTTATGAGCCAATACAGAACTATTCACTATGCTTTCAAAGAAGAAGAAGGTTATAAGTATATTCAATATTAGGCCAAGCAGAAGAAGGTTATAAGTATATTCAATATTAGGCCAAGCAGAAGCTTTTTGAGGATTTGCCTAAAAACCTTCCAAAATTCTTTCTAAAGCAAATCTTTTCTAATTTATTTTTAAATTAGAAATTCTTTTTTTTATTTTATTTAGATATGCAAATTTTATAAAGATTATTATAGATATTTTTCAATTGGAGTTTTAAGATGAAAATAGGATGGGCTTTTACTGGTGCAGGACATTTACTTAGAGAAAGTGTTGAAGCTATGGAAGAGTTAGCAAATGACCATGATATAACTGTTTTTTTATCACATGCAGCTGAAGAAGTTTTAAAGATGTATGGGCTTTATGATAGAGTTCTTGCTGTTACTGGTGGAAGATATAGAGAATTAGCAAGTGATTCTAATCAAAAATTCAGTTTTCCTATTACAGGTAGACTTTCACTTGGAAAGTATGATTTACTTATTGTTTCTCCTACAACTGCAAATACAGTAGCAAAAATAGTTTATGGAATATCCGATACTCTTGTAACTAATGCAGTTGCTCAAGCTGGAAAAGGAAAAGTTAGAACACTTATGGTTCCTGTAGATATTGAAGAAGAGGATATTGAAACTGTTTTGCCTTCAAAACTTGAAAAAACTAAATGTAAATCATGTGATAAGTGTGAAGCGGCTCTTGTTTGTCCAAATGCTGCAATTATTCCTCATGAAGAAATAGATTTATTAAAATGTATTGGTTGTGGAGCCTGTAAAGATATTTGTCCTTATGATGCAGTTTCTGAAGGTAAAATTATCACAATGCACATGAGGCCAATAGACATTCTAAATACTCGTAAACTAGAAAAAATGGAGGGAATCGAGATTTTTGAAAACCCATCCAAACTTTTAGAGAAACTTTTATAAAAAGTTTGATTAAAAACCTTTCTATTTTATTTTCAATTTATTTTATTTCTATTTCATCCCCTATTTTTAAATCAAAATTATCAAATTCTATTTTATCAAATTCTATTATGTATTTGGCAGGTTTTTTAGGAACATAATATCGCCATGGTTTTAAATCAGCTATTTCATAAATAATATTCTTTCTATCAATAAAAACCAATCTTATCTCAAATCTCATAAAAAAGCTATGTATGGATGATTTTTCTTTTCTATTGATTTTTTGTGGAATTTCAAACAATAAGGGATATTTTGTTGTTTTTTTAAACATTAATCCAATTAAACGCTTTTTAAAGCTATTTGCTATTTTAACTTTTGTAATAATTTTTTTAGAATTTTTTAAATATAATATTTTCAAGTTATCATTTTTTCTATAGCTTAGATTATTTTTATTCCTTTGATTATTTGCAATTTCATTGGCATTTGAATATTCCTCTTTATTTCTATTTATTTTTTTAATAAAATTCATTCATATCTTATTTTCTATTTAATTTTAATATTAATAAATATTTTCTTTTTTAAATAATTTTTTACATTTTTAAATCAATTTTACTAAATTATATTAATTTTTTATTTCATTAGAATATTATAATAATCATATAATTATTATTTTTCTAACTACTAATAATAATAAACTTTATTTATATTTAAAATAAGAAATATAAATCATAATAATTTATATTTAATATTTTGTTTCAATTTATTAAAATTAAATTAATTATTTAGAAAGATTTTGTTTCAATTTATTAAAATTAAATTAATTATTTAGAAAGATTTTGTTTAAATTTTTATCAAAGTATTTTGAAATATAAAATATTTAAGAAAATTATTTTTATAGAATAATGAATTTATAAAAACTAAAATTATTTGACTAAATCTGTGAGGGATTTTATGAGAAATATTTTTATTAAAGAATTAAATCAAACTTTTATTGAAGATCTTGATATTGAAATTGTAGAGAGAAAAGGTATTGGTCACCCAGACAGTATCAGTGATGGTATTGGTGAATCTGTAAGTGAAGCACTTTGTAAGATGTATATGGATGAATTAGGTGGGGTATTACACCACAACACTGATGAAGTTCAAATTACTGCAGGTGAATCACATCCTGTCTTCGGTGGTGGAGAAATTATTAAACCTATCGATATTCTTTTAACTGGTAGAGGAGTATCTGAATACGAAGGACACAAATTCCCTCTTGATAGAGTTGCAATTGAAGCAGCAAAAGAATTTTTAGATAAAACTGTAATTAACTTAGATGTTAATGTTGATACAATTGTACAATGTAAAATTGGACATGGTTCTGGTGATTTAGTAGATGTATTTAGTAGAGAAGGTGCACCTTCTTCTAACGACACTTCCTTTGGTGTAGGATATGCACCATTTTCTGAAGTGGAAACTATCGTAATGGAAACTGAGAAATTATTAAACTCTAAAGGATTCAAAAAGCAACATCCTGCTGTAGGTGAAGATATTAAGGTAATGGGTCTTAGAGATGGAGATAAAATTACTTTAACTATTGGCTGTGCTATGGTTTCTAAATACTTAGCTAATCGAGATGAATATATTACAGTAAGAGAGGGTTTAAAAGACATTGTAATTGACCTTGCTTTAAAATACACCAACAGAGAGGTAGAAGTATTTGTAAACACTGCTGATAGTGATGAAGCAAAAGATGAATCTGGATACTACTTAACTGTAACTGGTACTTCTGCTGAAATGGGGGATGATGGTTCTGTAGGAAGAGGAAACAGAGCTAATGGTTTGATTACTCCATGCAGACCAATGTCTATGGAAGCAACTTCTGGTAAAAACCCAATTAATCATGTAGGTAAAATTTATAATATTTTATCTAATGAAATTGCAAATGATGTTGTTGCTAATGTTGAAGGTATTAAACAAATCAACTTGATGATTTTATCTCAAATTGGTAAACCTATTGACCAACCTAAAGCAGCTTCTGCTGGTTTAATCTTAGAAGATGGTTATGATATGGAGAAAGTTACTCCACAAGTTAACAAAATCATCGATGATTGGTTAGAAAATATATCTGTAATTACTGAAAATGTAGTTCAAGGTAAAGCAAGAACATTTTAAACATTTCTAATTGAATAATAGGATGGCTAATTCTATTACTATTCATTTCCTTTAAGGAACTTTTAATTTAAAAGACTTTTTCATTTTACTTATTTTTCTTTTTGTTTTTTAAATTAATTTTATGTTTTTTAAAAAAGTAAAAATTCTTATTAGACTTTAAATAATTTTAAATTTTATAAATTCATTATTTAAATTAAATTTTTAATTATTTTAAATTATATCAATTATATTAATTCATTATTTAAATTAAATTTTTAATTATTTTAAATTATATCAATTATATTAATTCATTATTTAAATTAAATTTTTAATATATTTATTTCAAATTAAAATTAATTATTCTAAATTTAATCATTATTCAAAATAAAAATCATATTTATTTAATCATTGTTAAAAAATTTAAAAAATCACTGTTATTAGGAGAATCATTATGCCGTTAAAAGAGGCGGAGAAAAATTATGACTTTAAGAAAATAGAAGAAAAGGTCCAAAACTTTTGGGAAGATTCTGATATTTATGCTAAAACAAATAAATTACGAGCTAATGGTCCAAAATATTCCTTTTTAGATGGACCTCCATATTGTAGTGGTAAAATACATTTAGGTACTACTTGGAATAAAGTTATTAAAGATACTTTGTTACGTTATAAATCTATGAATGGATTTAAATTAAGAAGACAAGCTGGATGGGATATGCATGGTTTACCTATTGAACATAGGGTAGAACAATTATTAGGTATTGAATCTAAGCAAGAGATAGAAGAAAAATATGGAATAGATAATTTCATTGATAAATGTAAAGAATTTGCAATGGAAAATAAATTTGCAATGACTGAACAGTTTAAAAGATTAGGAGTTTGGATGGATTGGGATAATCCTTACATGACATTAGATCCTAAATATATGGAATCAGCTTGGTGGACTCTTAAAAAGACTCATGAGAAAAATTTACTTACAAAAGATAAAAGGGTAATCAGTTGGTGTCCTCATTGTGAAACTGCACTTGCTGCAGCTGAGATTGATTATACTGAAGGAGAAGACCCATCTATTTATCTACGTTTCCCATTAAAAGAAAAATTAATCACTGATGATGCTTATCTAAATTTAAGACAATCTTTCTTAGTATGGACAACTACACCTTGGACACTTCCTGGAAACTTGGCTATTTGTTTAAATGAAGATTTTGAATATTCTTTTGTTAAAGTTGATGGGAGATTAAATCAAGGTGAAGATGAAATTTTAATCATTGCATCTGAGCTTTTAGAAAGTGTTTTAGGACCAATTGAAGTGATTCATAAAAATAAATTACCGAATCCTAAATATGATCCAGAAAACGAAGAATCTAGTGAGAAAAAATACATCATTGAAGAAGTACATGAAGTGATGTATGAAATCATTAAAACTCTAAAGGGGTCTGAGCTTTTAGGTTTAAGTTACCTTTATCCTTTAGCTGAAGAAGTACCTAAACAAATGGAAATTGAAGCTGAAAATGAATTAGTTCACACAACTTTCCATGGAGATCATGTAGAATTAGGTGAAGGTACTGGTTTTGTACATACTGCTCCTGGACATGGTCCTGAGGACTTTGAAATTGGTCAAGAAATCGGACTTCCTATTCACTGTCCTGTAGATGAAGCAGGCTGCTTTAATGCTGATGGTGGTACCTATGCTGATGGATTTACTAAAGATTTAAATGATACAATCATTGCTGATTTAATTGCAAAAGACTTAATCTTTAAACATGAGACTATTAACCACAGATATGGTGTATGTTGGAGATGTAAAACTCCTATTATTTACTTAGCTACTGAACAATGGTTTATTAAAGTGCCTGAAATTAAGGAAAAAATGTTATCTGAGATTGATAGAGTAGAATGGGTACCTAAATGGGCTGGTGAAGGAAGATTCTATGACTGGGTAGCTAATGCTAAGGATTGGACTATTTCAAGACAAAGATACTGGGGTATTCCAATACCTATTTGGATTTGTCCAGATTGTGGTGAAATTAAAGTAATAGGCTCTGTAGAGGAACTTAAAAAAGAATCTATTAATGAAATAACTGCAAGTGATGAAGATTTAGTTCACAGACCTTATGTTGATGAGGTATTAATTAAATGTAATTGTAGCTGTGAAAGTCCAATGAAGCGTATTCCTGATGTTTTGGATGTATGGATTGACTCAGGAGTAGCAGGCTGGGCGGCTCTATACTATCCTCAAGAGGAAAAAATGTTTAAGGAGTGGTATCCTTATGACTTTATTTGTGAAGGCCATGACCAAACAAGAGGATGGTTCTATTCTCAACTAGGTACAGGTGTAATTGTATTAGACCAAGCTCCATATAATAAAGTTTTAATGCATGGATTTGTATTAGACGAAGAAGGTAAAAAAATGAGTAAGTCTTTAGGTAACGTAGTTCAACCTGAAGAAGTTATTGAAAAGTATGGTGTAGATGTACTTAGATTCTACCTTTTATGGGCTTGTAAACCATGGGATGACCTTAAATTTGTTTGGGATGAATTAAACAATGTTAAAAAGATGTTTAATATCTTTTGGAATGTATATGTCTTTTCAACTACTTATATGGCTCTTGATGAATTTGACCCAGCAAAATGTATAGTGGATGGTCCAGATGCAAATATCACACTTAGAAATGAAGATAAATGGATTTTATCCTCTGTAAATTCACTTGCAAAAGAAGTAGGTGAAGATATTAATAATGTCTATTTCCATTTAGCAACTAGAAAAATTAATAATTTCATACTTGAAGATTTAAGTAGATGGTATGTAAGATTAATTAGGGGAAGAACTTGGGTAGAAAGTGATGATCCTGATAAATTAGGTGCATACTACTCACTTTACACTACTCTTAATACATTAATCCATTTAATGGCTCCTATCACTCCTCATTTATCTGAAGAAGTATATGAAAACTTAGTTAAAAACTTAGATGATGGTGCAGCTGAAAGTATTCATATGGATGATTGGATTTATGATGAAGCTTTAATTGACAAAGAACTTGAAGCTAAAATGGATAATCTAAGAGATATTATTGAAGCAGCTGCAAGAGCAAGAGATGTTGCAAGATATAAACTTAGATGGCCTGTAAGTGATATTACAGTTGTATCTCAAGATGATGAAATCTTAGAAAGTGTAGCTTATCTTGAAGATGTAATTAAAGATCAATCTAATACAAAAGAAGTTTTAACTGCAACAGAGTTTGAAAACCTTACTTTCATTGTAAAACCTAATCTTAAAACATTAGGTCCAAGACTTAAAGGAGATATGGGCATTGTACAAAAATTCTTTGCAAAAGCAAAAGCAGATGGAATTGGCAATTCTATAAAAGACAGTTTAGATGGCACTGGTAAGTATATTGTAAGAGGGGAAGATAGAGAAGGTAATTTAAAGGAAATTGAACTTTCAGCAGATGATGTTCTTTATGATTCTGAACTTCCTGATGATGTTGTAAGTGCTGAATTTAGCGGAGGAAATGTATTTGTAAATACTAAAATCACTCCAGAGATTTTATCTGAAGCTATGGCTCGTGAACTTATTAGAAGAATCCAAGATATGAGAAAAGATATGGATTTAGATGTTGAAGCTAATGTTGGTGTTATGGTAAACACTGATAGTGAATTTAAAGAATTAGTTGAAAAACAGTCTGGTTTAATAAGTGAGGAAGTTAGAGCTAAATCCCTTATAATCTTTGATGGAAAAGCTTGTGAAATTTGTACGGATAAGGGCAGTGAAGAAAATCTTGATGAGGATATTTCTATTGAATACTCAAAAGAATGGATTATTGAAGATAATAAAGTAATTATTTCTGTTGTTAAACTTAGTTAGGTGTTTAAATGACTTTGACAGATTCTGAAGTAAAATATATTGAAGGAATTCTAAAAAGAGAAATGAACGACTTAGAAGAGGGGATGTTAGATGTAATGTTCTCTGAACATTGTTCATATAAAAGTAGTAGGCCAATTTTAAGATTGTTCCCTACTGAAGGAGAAAAGATAATTTTAGGGCCTGGAGATGATGCAGGTCTTGTATCTATTACAGATGAATATGCTCTTGCTGTAGGTATGGAAAGTCATAATCACCCTTCAGCTATTGAACCTTACGGTGGAGCAGGTACTGGTATTGGAGGTATCTTAAGAGATATTATATCTATGGGTGCAATGCCAATAGCTCTTCTTGATAGTCTACGTTTTGGCCCACTTGAAGATCAGAAATCAAGATACTTATTTGAACATGTGGTGGAAGGAATATCTGACTATGGTAATAGGGTAGGTGTTCCAACTGTTGGTGGAGAAATTGAATTTGATGAATCTTTTAGAACAAATCCCCTTGTTAATGTATTATGTGTAGGGCTTGTTAAAAAAGATGAAATTGTACGTGGAATTGCTCCAAATGTTGGAGATGTTTTCTTACTTATGGGTGGAACTACTGGCCGTGATGGAATTCATGGAGTAACCTTTGCATCTGAAGAGTTAACTTCTAACTCTGAAACTGAAGATCGCCCTGCTGTTCAAGTAGCTGATCCATTTACTAAAAAAAGAGTACTTGAAGCGTCACTTGAAATCTTAGAAAAAATCGATTGTTCTGGTGTAAAAGATTTAGGTGGAGGAGGCTTAACTTGCTGTGTTTCTGAACTTGTAGATAGTTCAGAAAATGGTGCAGTTGTAGACCTTAGAGCTATTCCTCTTCGTGAAGAAGGAATGACTCCTTATGAAATTATGCTTTCAGAATCACAAGAACGTATGATTTTTGTAATTAATCCAAAAGATGTAGAACTAGCACAGGCTATTTGTGATAAACATGAAATTCCTTCTGCTGTAATTGGAGAAGTTACTGATGGAAACCATATGATTGTTAAAGACTTCGATGCTGATGTGGATTTACAAATATTATGTGATTTACCGACCATTCTTTTAGCAGATCCTCCTTCATTAGATAGAGAAATGAAAGAGCCTATTAAAGCTAATGATTTAGTGGAAGTTGTTGATGGTCCAATTGATGAATCATTAATTAAAATATTATCTTCTCCTAATATTGCAAGTAAAAAATGGGTTTACAAGCAATATGATCATGAAGTTCAAACTAGAACTCTTGTAAAACCAGGAGATGATGCAGCAGTATTACAAATTGATGATGAAACAGCTATTGCAATATCTGCAGATTCTAATACAATTCACACTAAATTATCTCCATATGATGGCGGGGCAGGAAGTGTAGCTGAAGCTATTCGTAATGTGGTTTCAATGGGTGCAAAACCCTATGCTGTTGTAGATTGCCTAAACTTTGGTAATCCAGAAACTCCTGAAATCCTTTGGCAATTTAAGGAATGTATTAAAGGTATGTCTGATATTGCAGAGAAATTTGAATCTCCAGTTATTAGTGGAAATGTAAGTTTCTATAATGAAACAGAGGGCATTAAAATTAATCCAACTCCTGCAGTTGGAGTTATTGGTGTTGAAAACCTAGGAAACATTAGAACTCTTCCATTTAAACAAGAAGGAGATAAAATCATAATCATTGGTAAAACTTATGATGAAGTTGAAGGTTCTGAATATCACAGGGCTCTACACTCTCTTGAACAAGGAGATGCTCCTAAAATTAGAATTGAAGATGAGTTAGCAGCTGCTAATACAGTTTTAAACCTTATTGATAAAGATAAAGATTACATTAAATATCTTGAAGGTGAGGAAGAACTTGATATAACTGCTGTTCACGATGTTTCTGCTGGGGGAATAGCTATTGCATTATCTGAAATGATTATATCTAGTAATTTAGGTTGTGAAATAGATATTAATTTAGTTCCTAAAGAAGCAGATATCAGTGAAAATAATCTATTATTCTCTGAATCTCATGGAAGATACATTATATCTGTCAGCCCAGAAAAATCAGATGAAATCATCAATGCTATTGATATAGAAGCTGCTATTATTGGTGAAGTTAAAGGAGATTCATTAATAATCAACAATAAAGATGAGAATATTGTAGATTTAGCTGTTAATAAATTAAATAATGCTTATAATGGTGTTATTGAAAAGTATATGGCTTAATAAGAAATTATAAAAATTTAAATGTGAAATAAAGATTTAGGGTTTTTTAGGTTTTTTCTCTATTTATTTATTTTCACATTTTTATTTAAACTAATTTTATTAGTTTTTTCTTTATTTTATTGGTTAATTATTTAATAAATTATTTTAAAATTAATTTAATTGTAATTTATTAAATAATTAATTGAATTTATTTTAATTAATTTTCATTTTAATATTTAAAGGTAATTTAGGTAAATAATAAGTATAGGGCGATAATATGAAGTTTATATCAAATTTAATTCCATTAGAAGATGCTTTAGCTAAAATTGATAAGAATCAAAAGATTATGGATACAGAAAAAGTTCATGTTAAAGATTCTCAAGGTAGAGTTTTAGCTAATCCTATATCTTCTTATCATAATTCTCCTCCATTTGATAAATCTGCTATGGATGGTTATGCAGTAATAGCAGAAGATACATTTGGAGCTTCTAATAATCTGATAAAAGAATTAAAAATTATTGATAGAATTGGAGCAGGTGACTTTTCAGATAAAACTTTAGCTCATGGTGAAGCTATTGTAATCGCTACTGGTGCACCAATTCCAAATGGTGCAAATGCAGTTTTAATGAAAGAATATAGTTATGAAGATGGAGATAATTTAGAAATCCACTCTCAAGTTACTCCTAGTGAGAATATTTCTCCAAAAGCTGAAGACATAGCTAAAGGAGATGAAATATTAGGTTCAAATGTTTTAATTAGACCACAAGAAATGGGTTTAATTGCATCAGCAGGACATAGTGAAGTAGAAGTTTATAAAAAGCCAAGAGTGAAATTAATTATCACTGGAAATGAATTAGTAGAACCTTCTCCAGAACTTGATAAAGCTAAAATAATTAATTCTAATCAATTTACCATTGCAGCGCTAATTAGAAGTGCTGGAGCTATTGTAGATATAGATCATGCTTGTGATGATTTTGAAGAAGTAAAAGAAACTATCAATAAAGCAACAAAAGAGTATGATGTTGTTATTACAACTGGCGGAACAGCTATTAGTAAAGGAGATGTAGTTGTTGATGCAGTTGAAGAATTAGGTGAAGTATTATTCCATGGTGTTGCAATGAGGCCAGGAAAACCTGTTGGTGCTGGAATTGTTAATGGTACTCAATTATTTATGCTTTCAGGGCAACCTGTAGCTGCCATGGCTCAATTTGATATCATTGCAAGGGATTATTTATTTAAAATGCAAGGAATCGATTATTCTCATAAAGTTATTAGAAGGTGCTCTGATACTAAAATACCATCATCTCTTGGAAGAACTGATTACATAAGGGCAGTAGCTGATGATGAAAGTGTATATCATGTATTAAATAGAGGTTCTGGCATTATACGTTCTATGGTTGAAGCTAATTGTTATATTATTATTGATGAAAACCATGAAGGTATTGAAAAAGGAGATATGGTTGATTTAATTTTCTTTAATGATATGGTATGGCCTACTCTTTAGAGTTTAGGTTATTATTTTTAAATACTATTAAATACTATTAAATACTATTAAATACTATTAAATACTATTGAAAACTATTAAAAATTATTTAAAATTTTTAAAACTTTAAAAAAAGAACTTTAGATAAGAATTTTTAAAATTCTTATCATCACTATTTTTTAATTATTTTATTTTTTATTAATATTATTAATTAACTATCTTTATCAGTTAACAATTCTTATAATTTTTTTCTTTATTTAATATCGACTTCTCTGTCCTAATTTATAGAATAAATAGTATGCAAAGTAATCGTCATGTTTATTTCTACTGCTCTTAGTTCCTTTGGAATATCCATTTCTATAGCCTTCTTCATAGGCATATGCTTCTTCATATTCTCTTTGATTTTCAATATAATCTTTTTGAGCAGTATTTAATTTTTCATTAAATTTTTCTTTAGAAAATGATGATTTAGGGCTATAAGAAACGATTTTTTTCATAGTTGAATTAACATCATTTCCATCATAGGATAATGCATAGAATGTTTTATTTGATTCAAAGAATAAATAAGTTACATTATGATTAACGATATTTCTATGACTATAATAAGCAACGGCATGATGCCCATCAATTTCCATCTCTTCAACATCATAAACTTCTTTATTTGTTGATTCATAACCATAATTATCTCTTAAGGATTTATCATTATCCATACTTACCAAGCCAAAGGTAAATACATTATTTAAAAGATAATCCCCACTTGTATTTCTTCCACCTCCATACTCTGGTGGAATTTGGAAATCAATGTTATTTATAGTTATATTTACCCAATCAGAACTCTCTACATCATTATTTTTAGCAATTGCTGAACTGATAGATAAAAGTGCTATAATCCCTATTACACATATTAAAAAAATAATTTTTTTATTCATATTTTATTCTATAGCTCTTTTTATTTTTAAAAATTTCTTTTTTATTTAAACTCTTTATTTTTGAGTATTGCTTTAAAATTATTTTATAAAACTTAAAATTATTTTATAAAACAATATATAATACTTTAAATAAATTATTATTATTTAAGAAATTTCATTTGGAGTTGTTATTATATTTTTCAAATCTAAGTTTAAAAAAATAACTTTGTTCATTTTAATCGTATTTCTCATTTTATTAGGTGTTGGGCTTGTATCTGCTATAGATATTGATGATAATTCTGACGATTATATTTTAAATGAAAATCCGTCATTATTAGTGAGTTCTGTTCCATATACTGCTAAAACACCATCAAAAATTAGCACTATTGTTAAAGCTCCAAAAGTAACTAGTAAATATAATAAAAATACTTATTTTAAAGTTACAGTTAAGGACAAATCAAATAAAAACCCTATTAAAGGTCTTAAACTAAAGCTTAAAGTTTTTACAGGAAAAAAATATAAAACTTATACTGTTAAAACTAATTCTAAGGGTGTAGCTAAATTTAAAACTAAGGAATTGAAGATTGGCACTCACAAAGTTCTTATTAAGTCTGCTGATAAAAGATATTCTCTAAGTTCTAAATCATCAATTGTAATTAAAAAGACTCCCACTAAAAGGAAAGGCTATTATGTAGCTAGTCGAAATTCTGATAAGTTCCATTATTCTTCATGTGCTTCTGCAAAAAGAATAAAGTCTTATAATAGAATCACTTTTAGTAGCAGGTCTTCAGCTATAAATCAAGGATACAGACCTTGTGCAAGATGCCATCCTTAATTAATTCTATTGTTTTTTATTTTTCTATTTTTAAAGCATCATTTCAAAATTTAAAGTTTTGAATTTGATACTTTTTTATAGTATAAAACTTAATAATAGTATTAAAATAAAAATTTTAATTCTTTTAATATTTTTCAATTAGTTTATTAAAATCAATTTAGTTTATTAAAATCAATTTAGTTTATTAAAATCAATTTAGTTTATTAAAATCAATTAATGTGTTAATATGAACGGTATATATTATTATGTAATAGCTTTTTTAGTTATTTGGACTATTGCAATTGTATTTAAAGATAAACTCATAAATTATGGGCTTGAAGTTAATTTTCCTCTTTTGATGTGGAAAACACAGAGATTGAGAGGTTTTATAGATAGATTAGCGAGTCTTGCTCCAAGATTTTGGAAAGGGTATATGAATATAGGGATTGTTATATCTACTGGGCTTATGATTCTAATGGCTGTTAGCTTGGTTTATTCCTTAAAAACTTTAATGTATACTCCTACAGTTAGCTTAATCGTTCCAGGAGTTGAAGTTCCAGGATCTCCAATATTCATTCCTCTACTTTCAGGCCTTATAGCACTTACAACAGTTTTAATAGTACATGAATTTAGTCATGGAATCTTATCAAGAGTAGAAAAAATTAGTATAAATTCTATAGGCTTATTGTTATTTGCAATTCTTCCAGGAGCTTTTGTTGAACCTAACGAAGAGGAATTAAATGAATTAAGCCGTCCTGCAAAGATGAGAATTTATGTAGCAGGTTCTATGGCTAATTTATCCTTAGCAGCTATTGCTATTGTTATTATGATGACTTTATCTTCATTTGTTATACCTGCTGTATTTGATGAAGATGGTGTTGTAGTTAATAGATTAACCGAAGATGGTAATGCAATTAATTATTTATCTGAAGGAATGGTAATTAAAGAAATAAACAATATCACTATAAATGATTCTCAATCTTATCAAAAAGCAGTTGCTACTTTAAAACCAAATACAAATATTAATATTCAAACGGATCAAGGAGATTATAGTTTCCAATTAAAGCATAATCCTAAAAATAAATCTTTAGCTTATATGGGTATTCAAGCTAAATCAAATAAGGTTATTGGAGATGATTATGATAATCAGTTTTATACTCCTTTATTATGGATTTTAATCCCCTTAAATGAACTATTATTTTGGATATTTTTCCTAAACTTTGCAGTTGGTACATTTAATTTACTTCCAATGAAACCTTTAGATGGCGGACATTTATTTGAGAATTTATTATCTTATATTGCACCAGAAGGTCTTTATAGGCCAATTGTAACTTTTATGTCTTTTTTTATAGGGATTATAATTATTGTTAGCTTAGTTGTTGGCTTTGTTGGAGTGACCTTATAATTATTTTCTATTTTTTTTATAATAAAAAAATTTGTTCGTATTCTACAAAACCAAAACTTTATATATATTAAAATTCATATAAATAATTGTTTAATTATTTACGAACTAATAATAACTATTAGTTTGAAAATATTAAATTAGTAATACTTTAAAAATTTATTTTTATAGAATCTTAAGGATTAAGCTTTCTAAAAAATAAATTTAAATGAATCAAAGTATTAATAAATTTAGTTGAGGAATTGAAATGAAAGCAAAATCTGAAAAAATAGGTGATGGGGTATACTGGATTGGTGTACTTGACTGGGACTTAAGATCTTATCATGGATACACTTTATATGGAACTACTTACAATGCATACATTGTTTTTGGTGAAAAGGTAGCAATTATTGATAATGCTTATCCTGGAAAAACTGAAGAGATGATGGCACGTATCGAAGATGCATTTGAACAAGAAGGTAGAGAAATGAAAGTTGACTACATTGTTCAAAACCATGTTGAAAAAGACCACAGTGGTGTTTTATATGATTTATGGAAGAAATTCGATGCACCAATTTACTGCAGTAAAATTGCTGAAGGCGGTTTACTTAGACACTATCCTAAATTAGAAGAAGCAGACTTCAACATCGTTGGAACTGGCGACTCTCTTGATTTAGGTGGTAAAACTTTAGCATTCTTAGATGCATTCTTACTTCACTGGCCTGACAGTATGTTTACCTTACTTGCAGAAGATGGAATACTATTCCCTAACGATGCATTTGGCCAACACTTATGTTATGCAAAAAGATATGATACTGACATTCCAGAAAACATAGTTATGGATGCAGCTCAAAAATTCTATGGTAACTTAATCACTCCATTAAGTAAAAAAGTACTTAATAAATTTGATGAGATTATTGAATTAGGTCTTTTAGAAAAAGTGAAAATGATTGCTCCTTCCCACGGACAAATCTGGACTGATCCAATGAAAATCATTGGGGCATACAGTGATTGGGCTACTGGTAAAGCTGCAGAAGATAAAGTAACCATTGTTTATGACACTATGCACTACTCTACCCAAAAAATGGCTCATGAAGTAGCTGAAGGAATAATAGCAGAAGGATACGATGTAGAAATGTACTTCTTACATGAAGATGAAAGAAGTGAAATAGTAAAAAGCATATTAACCAGTAAAGCTGTTGCTTTTGGTATTCCTACTATTAACGACTTCCCATTCCCAAGTATGGGAGACATTATTTACTACTTAAAAGGCCTTCACTTTAACAGAACTGGATTTAAAAGACCTGCTATAACCTTTGGTTCTATGGGGGGAAGAGGCGGAGCTGTTGAATTTATTGCAAATGAATTAACTGAATGTGGATTCGAAGTTCTAGATCAACAAGAAATTTACTATGTCCCTGCTGCTGAGGATGATGAAGCAAGTTTCAAATTAGGTCAAAAATTAGTAGAAGAAGCAAAGAAATTAGAACTTTAAATTTAGATTTAAATCAAGTTTTAAATTAAGAAAATAGAATTTAAGTTAAATTTTAAATTAAGAAAATAGAATTTAGCTTAAATTTATAATTAAGTATTTGTAAGAAATAATTTATAAAATTCTAAAATTTTATTTTAAGATTATTTTCTTATAAATGCTCATTTTTTATTTAAAATTTTATTTTAAGATTAAATTCTTTAAACAATCATTTTAAACATTTTTTTATTAATTAGTTCCTATAAAAATTAAAAATTAGCTTAAACTAAAATTAAACACTCATAAATATTTTTAAAACTAATTAATATTGCATGTATAAATCTCTTAGAAATTTCATAATTTTTATATAAATCTCTTAGAAATTTCATAATTTTAAAAATTATTAATCATATATTGAAGTTTTTATGAGATTTTCAATATTTTAATAAACTATAATTTTATTGGAGGCACAACAATGGCTGAATATGAACGTAAAGTTGGAGTAACTAAAGGTACTCCTGTAGAAAAAGAAGTACAAGCAAATTACATGGGTGAATGTCAAGAAGTAGGTATTTACATGGCTATGGCTAGACAAGCATCTAGTGAAGGATACGGAGAATTAGCAGAAGTCTTTAAAAGATTAGCATTTGAAGAAGCTGAACATGGTGCAAGATTTGCTGAAATGAATGGAGTAATTAAACCAAGTTTATCTGAAAACATTGACATGATGTTAGAAGGAGAGTTAATGGCTAATGTAGAAAAAAGAGAAGCTGCTGATAAAGCTCAAGAAGCAGGTATCGAAGATGCAGCTGACTTCTTTAGAGAAAGTTCCAAAGATGAAGGACGTCATTCCAGAATCTTAAAAGGAATTAAAGAAAGATACGGGTTATAATCAATCTTAATCTTTTCTTTTTTAAACAAAATCATTTAAATCAAATCAAAATCAAATCTCAAATCAATTAAAGTTTAAATTTTTTATTTTTTCTAGTTTTATTAATTAATTTTTTTATAAATTTTTTATTTTTTCTAGTTTTATTAATTAATTTTTTTAATAAATTTTTCATAATTTTTTATAAAAATTTTAAACTTATTAAAACTCTTATAATAAGTAATATTTTTAAAATTTGTTCGTATTTTTTCCTTTATACTTTATATTTTATACAAAATATTCGTGTTTTTAACTAAAAATTCTTATAATTATAATAAACTGTTCGCACTCAAATCTAAAAAATAAAACATTTTGTAAATATAAGAACAAGTATATATGTTAGAAAGTTTATACTATAGGTATAAAACAAATTTATTGCTTTAATTATTTTAGAATTTTTTATTAAATTAATATAATTACAAATTATTTAAGTTTTTTGAGGGTTAAAAATGGTAAATGAAGAAAAAACTATTCAACCAAAGGCGATTCAAATTTTTGCAAAAGCTCCTGGTGAGCTTGGTGTAAATGTAGTTAAAAGTCCTGTAAAATTAACTATTCTTTCTATGTTAAAAGATACTGATATGGAATTTGATGAGATTGTTAAAAACACCGGTAAATCAAAATCTACTATTTCTGTTCATTTAAAATCTTTAAGAGAAGATGGAATTGTAAGTTACAGGTTTGATGCAAATGACCACAGAAAGAAAATCTTCTTTATTAATTCTAAATTCTTAGGTGAAGTTGAATCTGGAGATGAAAAAGAATTAGAAGAAAGACAATCTGAATTCTTGGTTAAAAATATCTTAGATGTAGATAACTTTAAATTCTCATTCCTTTTATTCCACACTTTAAGATCTAACTTAATCCAAGAAGGAATTAATATCAACCCTGTATTGAACCAATCTGGTAAAAATATAGGTGCAGCAATGTATGAAAAACTTTATGAGGATGACATTAACAAATTCTGTGACAATATTTGTGAGTTTTGGGATGAAAATGGTTTAGGTAAACTTGAAATCAAATTAGGGGATATTATTGACATTACTGCTTATGAATGTTTCGAATGTAGTTTACTTCCTAAAAAAGGAAAGCCAACTTGTTACTTAGATGCAGGTATTTTTGAAGCTTTATTTGCAAATTATCTTAAAAAAGATGTTTTAGTAACTGAAGTAAAATGTTTCTCAATGGGTGATGACTGTTGTAATTTCTTAATAGAATCCCCAGATGGAGAAGCTTTTTCCTATTAAGTTAATAATTTTTATTATTTCTTTTTTATTTTATTTTATTTTATTTTATTTTATTTTATTTTATTTTATTTTATTTTATTTTATTTTATTTTATTTTATTTTATTTTATTTTATTTTA
>NZ_FOTL01000007.1:0-13124 GCF_900114585.1 Methanobrevibacter olleyae
CTTTTTTTTAAAAGTTTTAAAATTAAACACCTATTTTTTTAAATAATAATAAATGGCTTTATTTAAATCCTATTCACTTTAAAGCCATTGCTTATCTTTATAAAATATTTTTAAATTAGCTTAAATTCATTTTTACAGTTAATCTAAAGTTCCTGATTTTTGCAGAATACTTTAAAAAAGATAGATTTCATAATTCAAATAAGCTTTATTTTTTTAGGTAAAACCTTATATAAAAAAAATACATGAATATCATTACTTTTAGAATTATTTCCAGATTTACGAGCATATTATACCATTATTTAGAAAAAGCCAGAAAAACACCAACATTACAATCAATGCATACATCAATAAGCCAATAAAAAAATAATAAAATAAGATTTAAACAAATCCCATAATTTAGTAAAATGAAATAATATCTAAAAACACTAATAAAAAAATAAAGAAATTATCCGAATTTAGAAGCAATATCATTAAATGAATTATTTAAAGTTTTTATTTCATTAGAATCTATTTCACCAGCTAAATCAAGTAAATATGATTTATACATTGAAACTACTAGAAGAATAATTACTATAATCCCACCAATAATTAATATCAATTCAACAGAGCCTTGTGCTTTATCATCTTCAATAAAACTATTTAAAAAATTAAAATTTATTCTATTCATCAAATCACCACCACTAAGAATTAAATTTAAAAACCAAAAAAGCTAACCCCAAAACTATTAACCAAATAAAAAACTAACCCCAAAACTATTAACCAAATAAAAAACTAACCCCAAAACTATTAACCAAATAAAAAACTAAAAACCAAAAAAGCTAACCCCAAAACTATTAACCAAATAAAAAACTAAAAACCAAAAAAGCTAATCCCAAAACTATTAATCAAATAAAAAACTAAAAAAGCAGAAACAGTTATTGGAATAGAATAACGAATCCCTTTTTTTAAATCTCCATACATTATTAATGCAATTAAAAAGCCTGCACAAATGGAATGAATGATTAAATAGATCTCTGCTGCAAGTGGTGCAACTTCACAAATAGCGCTTCCTTTACCTAATTCAATCATAAAAGATGAATAAACTCCAATCATTCCCAAGGCAAAAGGTGCTGCAACTATAGATGCAAGAATAAGAAACATTATTGACATCATAACAGATGCTTTACGCTCTCTTTTTAAAATCAGCATAGCCCTTAAATCATCACTTAGATCAAGAATAATATCAGATAAAGAACTTCCACTTTTATGGGCATTTAATATTATTTTAAAACTACGTCCAAGGTCTTTTGAATTTAACCTAATTGCCATATTATTGAAAGATTCATCAAAAGATTTCCCCATTCTAATTTCTATAGCAACTCTTCTTAACTCTTCATACAATGGCCCTTTTCCATGATTCGACAAGTCAACTAAAGCATTTTCCAAACTTAAACCCACTCTTAGCATAGAAGATAATTGCCTTAAAAAGTCAGGAATAGATCTTTCTATTTCCCCTGCCCTTTTTTCTATTTTCATAAATAATAATAGAACAAAAGTTATTGTTGGAATAGAAATAGCTAAAATCAGAGCAAATGCCATATTAAATGAAAATATTATTGAAATAAGTGATAATGCAACAATAAATAGCAAATAGATAATTAACATAATCGCCATAATTTGGGAAGCTAATGTGAATATTCCAGCTTTAAGTAAATATTCTTGAAAGTTCAATAAAATAGAATCATTTAATTTATTTTCAAATATAATTGATAATTTAATAATTAAATCTTCAATAAACATTGTTGATAGTATTGTATAAGTTATTAATAAATTTAACTTATTTTTATACTTAAAAAGATGATTTTATCATAATATTATAATAAATAAGTGAAATTATAATGATTTAATAAAATTAAAGTAATTTAATAAAATTAAAACTAGATAAAAATTTAAAATTTAGTTGAAATATTAAAATAAGATTAAAAAATTAAATAAACCAATAAAAAAATAATAAAATAAAAAATTATAGAAATAAGAAAAAAGCTAATAAAAAAATAAAAAAATAATAAAATAAAAAATTATAGAAATAAGAAAATTAAAAAAAATAACAGTTTAAGGTAAAAAAACTACAAATTATAAAATCTGAGGTAAATTACCAATTAATTTAGCTTTCTTATCAACTAAAACCATATCTTCTATTCTTATTCCAAACTCACCTTCAAGATAAATTCCAGGTTCTACAGTAAGAACCATATTATTTTCTAAAACAGTCTTATCTTTTAGGGAAATAGAAGGATTTTCATGAATATCCAAACCTAAACTATGACCTGTACTGTGAATAAAATTATCGCCATAGCCATATTCTGTTATGATGTCTCTTGCTACTTTATCTACTTCACAAGCTTTAGCCCCTGCCTTAATAGCATCAATTGCTTTATCATGAGCTTCAAGAACAATGCTTGAAATCTCTTCCTGTTTTTCTGTATAAATAAAAGTCCTAGTAGTATCTGAACAATAACCTTCAAATTTGCATCCATAATCTACTAGAACTGGAGTATCCAATATATGATGTCTTGGAGTTGAATGAGGTAAGCTAGATACTAAGCCTGATGCAAAAATAGTTTCAAATGATTCGGCACTTGCCCCATTTTTTCTCATTAGATAAGCTAATTCATAAGCACATTCCCATTCAAGAGCAGCTTTTTCTTGTTTGGCTCTTACATCCAATTCAATTAAAGATTTATGTGCTATATCACTAGCTTTCATAATTTTTTTAATCTCACCATCAGATTTAATCATTCTTTCAGTAGAAATAACATCAGATATGGTGAGATTGAAATCTTTAAACTTATCATAAACATTAGCAGTCAAATCTGATTCAATAGCTAAATTTCTTATCTTTTCTTCTTTAAAATATTCAACCATTTTTTCAAAGGATTCATATTTTACAATATCAATGGAAGAATTGTTTCTTGCATTTTCCAAATCCATTTCAGATACAAAGATTATTGGATTTTCTTTTAATACTAAAAATGCAAAACTTGTTGACAAATATCCTGATAAGTAATAAATATTATTAAAATTAGCTACTAAGATAGCATCTAGGTCTTTTTGGTCTAATTTCTTTAAAATATTATTAATGTGGAAATCATGAATGTTGTTTTCTTTTATTTGCATTTGAAAGCCTCGGTTTTTATTAAAAATTATAATCATATTAAAATTTTATTCATAACTTGATATAATTTTCATTATGTCCTTTTTATAATAAATATTAATTTTTATTATTTAAATAATTAAACTATAAAATAATTAAACTATGATACTTATTATTTAAATAATAAACTAAAAAATAATTAAACTATGATAATTGTTATTTAAATAATAAACTAAAAAATAATTAAACTATAATGATTATTACTTAAATAATAAACTAAAAAATAATTAAACTATAATAATTGTTATTTAAATAATTAAGCTATAAAATAATTAAAAATTAATAATAATTATAAACAATCAAAAACATATTATAAATATTAAAAAAACAATAAATAACAGAAAATTATTTAAAAATAGCTAAGGATAAAAAATATGTTTGAAGATATTCCAATAAAATTCTTTAAAGGAACCCATAGAGTACGGGATCCTAAAGAAACAATTGAAATAAATGAGAAAAAGCTAAAAGCTGCAGGAATAACCAGATTAACTGAAATCACTGACCTTGATAGGATTAAAATCCCAGTCTTTTCAGCTATTCGTCCAACTGCACAAGAAGGCAGTGTAAGCGTTTATGCAGGTAAAGGTGCAACAAAAGAGCAAGCAAAAGCATCAGCAATGATGGAAGGATTTGAAAGATATTCTGCTGAAAGACAAGATAGTGACGGTGAGAGAACCATTGTAGATACATACAATAATATCCAAAGGGGCCAATCAAGTGTGGAAAATGCACTAAACCCAAGAGACTTGATATTGCCAAAGAACTTCACTACTGATAATGTAGAAAATTCTAGACTTGAATGGATTGAAGCAGAAGATATAATAAGTGAAAAAGATATTTATCTTCCAGCAAATGCCGTTTTCCACCCATATATTCCAACAAGAGAAGTCCGGCCAAGTCCAATAGCTATTTTTAAAGGAAATACAAATGGTTTAGCATCTGGAAACATTATCGAAGAATCTGTTCTACATGGTATTTTTGAAGTTGTTGAAAGAGATGCATGGAGTATTTTCGAATTAACCAAAAGAAATAAAAAAGAAATAAGCCAGGACACAATTGAAAATGATATAATTAATGAACTTTTAGATAAGTTCCACAAGGAAGGAATTAATATTAAGCTTATGGATTTAACAGCTGACTTAAAAATCACAACAATAGCTGCAAGTGCTGATGATACATTACTAAAAGATCCTGCACTTTTAACTTTAGGTGTTGGAACCCATTTAAATCCTGAAGTAGCAGCTGTTAGAGCATTAACCGAAGTTGCTCAAAGTAGAGCAACACAAATTCATGGAACACGTGAAGACACAATTAGAGCAGATTTCATGAGAAAAGCAGGTTATGAACATATGAAAAAAATGAATAAGCATTATTTCAGCAAAGAAGAAGAAAGAATCGACCTTGGAGATATTGAAGATAAAAGTTCTAATTCAATTAAAAAAGATATTGAAACAAGTATAGAAGAAGTTCAAAAAGCTGGATTTGATCAAGTTTTATACACAGACCTCAGAAGAGATGAAATCGGAATCAGTGTTGTAAGAGTAGTCATTCCAAAAACCGAATTATATTCATTAGATGAAGAAAGAATAGGTAATAGAGCTTTAGAATACGATAGAAAAGCACGTAGAGGATTAATTTAAATTTTATTATTAAAAGATTAATTTAAATTTGTTATTAGAGGATTAATTTAAATTTTATTATTAAAAGATTAATTTAAATTTGCTATTAGAGGATTAATTTAAATTTTATTATTAAAAGATTAATTTAAGTTTATTGTTGAATAAATTAATTTTACTTAATATTAATTATTAATTTCATAAAGAGATTTTAAAATGCCGAAAATTATAGTTTATTTAGGATTGTCTATTTTAGAAGATGAAGCTAAAAGCATACTGGATGCTGATTTTAAACCTCCAGTTAAAAGAGGAGACATCTTAAAAGCAATAGCTGAAAAGCCAGACATTATAGGAATAATCGATGGTGTTTTCCACCACTCACCTGCAGTTGCACATAAAGAAATCATGAAAGCATTAGATAAAGGAATAACTGTTGTAGGTGGAAGTAGCATGGGAGCACTTAGGGCTTCTGAATTAGATGATTTAGGTATGGTTGGCATTGGATACGTTTACAGACAGTACAAATCTGGTGCTATAACATCAGATGATGACGTGGCAATTAGTTTTGACCCTGAAAGAAACATAGCTTTATCTGAAGCCCTTGTAAATATTGACTACAAACTAAATTTAGCAGCTGATAAAGAAATAATTACAGAAGAAGAAAAAGACAATATTCACAATATCGCCAAAGACATTTATTATCCTAAGCGCTCATATCAAAACATCTTTTCCAAAGTAGAAATGGAAGATGAAAAGAAAACCAAGCTTATCGAGTTTCTACTAAAAGAAAAAGACATTAAATATTTAGATGCCATCGAAGTTTTAGACTATATCAAAAACCTAGAATAATGATTATGCTTAATGAATAACTTACTGTTTTCACCTTCAGAGGAATAATATGAATGCTGATCAAAAAATAGAAAAAGTTAAAGAAATTCTAAAAAACTATAGTAAACTAGCTTTAGCCTTCTCAGGTGGTGCAGATAGTACATTACTTGCATACCTTGCAAGAGAAGTTGACTGTGACCTACTTGCTATAAGCTATGACAATCAGATCTTTCCAAGTGGTTTTTTAGAGTTTTGCAAAAAAAGAGCCTCTGAACTTGGAATAAAGCATGAAATTATAGAAAATAATTTCCTTGAGATAGATGATTTAGCAAATAATACCCCAAAAAGATGTTTAGTATGTAGAAAATTAATGTATAGTGCCATTAAACAAAGAGCATATGATAAAGATTATAAAATAATCATAGATGGAAACAATATAACAGACCTTATCAATGACAGACCAGGAATATTAATGAAATATGAATATGAAATTGAAAGCCCATTTATAGAAGCTGAACTTGAAACTTATGAAATCCACAAATTCCTCAATGAGAATAAAATTCCCTATTCCAAATCAACAACTTGTCTTGCAACAAGGGTTAAAACAAATGAAAAAGTAACTATTGGAAAAATTAACAGAATAAATCATTGTGAAGAATTCATTAAAGGAAAAACTAATTCAGATTCAGTTAAGCTTAGAGAAGAAAATAATATAGCGACTATTGAATTAAATGATTTAAAAGGTATTTTAGATAGTGAAACCATAGAATCAGTTATTAATGAACTTAAATTAGCCCAATATGATAAGGTTCTACTAAACCTTGAGACCAATAATAGTGAAGAAGACCTTGTTAAAGACTTTGAACTTGAAATAGGCACTAACAGCTTTAGATTAAGAAAGAAATTACCCTTTGAAATAAATATTTCAGAAACATCTGAAATAATTCAGAAAGAAATAGAAGAGGAAAATGAATCTATTAAAAATATAGAAACATTTGAAGATATAGGTTATATAAAATTAGAAGCAAATGGCAAAGACTCTAAAATATTTAGAGATGGAAAAATAACTATTGAAAATATTAAAAATAAAAAAGAAGCAAAAGAAGTTTTAATTAAAATTTTACCCTTTATCAGACGAATAGTTTAAATAACTTAAGATTTTATTTTTTAAGTATAATCGTATTAATTGCCCTTAATCCTAGCTATCCAGCAAGCCCATATATTAACTATTCTCTAATCCTAGCTATCCAGCAAGCCCATATATTAACTATTCTCTAATCCTAGCTATCCAGAAAGCCCATATATTAACTATTCTTTAATCTTTGTTGTTTAGCAAATTCTTTAAATGATACTTTCTTTTCAGTTGGAATATTTTTTTCAACTAATTTAACTACTTTTGAATTACTTAAAATCAGATCTTCTTCTTTTTCAATTTTTCCTTTAGAATAGTCTTCCTTTGAGGTGAGACCCTTTAAAGCAAGTATTTTGCCATCTAATCTTAAAATTTGATCATCTGCTTTTACTTCTAATAAATGAATTTCAAATCTACTTGCTTTCTTTATCTCATCATCAGTTATAAGATTGTATTTTAATAAAAGATTTTCATGTGGAAGGACTTCATTAATTGTTCTTTTTACTGCAGATTCAAAAAGATCCACTAGGTTTTCAATAACTGGCAGGTCATTATCCCAATAGTAAGCAAGCATAACATTTAATTGAATTTCATGTTCTGAAAACTCTTCTCCAATTCTTACTCTTATTCCAATTGTAGAATCATTATCTTTTATTACTAAAATAGGTTCAGGTGACATTTTATCACATTATCTTAAAATTTAAGAATAAAAAATAATCACTTAAAATTATGATTATAAAATTTAATAATAACTTATTTATAAAAAGCTATATAAACATTTAGAAAGTTTGTAAATTATGAAACAAATATGTGATACAAATAGAAAAAGAAATATAAAAAGAGGGGAAAATTGAAAATAAAATAAAAAGAAAAAGACTTAATCAAAACTTAAAGTAAAGTTTTAATTAAATCACTTGCCCTTATGAGGCCGACAAGATCTCCTTCAATTCCTAAAACAGGTAATTGTTCTACATCAAGAGACCTCATCTTTTCAGCACATACAGAGACTTTGGTTTTAGTGTTTGCAGTTACAACATCCTTAACTGCAACGTCTTTAAATACTTTATCTGTAAATTTAAGATGGTTTTTCTCAATGTATAAAACAGATGTACTATCCCAAGACCATTTGTCTCCTTCAGTACCTACAGAAGAGCTGTGTTCAGTTCTCTTAGATATAATTTCACTTTCAGAAATAAAGTCAGTTTCCGTTAAAATACCAGTCATTCTATTGTTGGAGCTTAATCCGATTACTGATTTTAAGCCAAAGAATTTCATTACTTCAAATGCAACATTTAATGGAGTTTCATCCCAAGTTGCAGGAATGTTTTTAGTCATATAGTTTTCAACAGGCTCTTTAATACCCATATCTGCAATAGCTAAAGCAACAATATCGAAAGAAGTTACAATACCTACCAATTCCCCTTCATCATTTACAACAGGTATTCTTCTAATATTGTTTTCTACCATTTTTTCTGCAACAGATTTTAATTCATCATCCATCTTTGCTGTAATTAAATCTCTAGTCATTAACATAGCAATTTGTTCTTCATCAGGATTGGTAATCATATCAGAACGAGTTAATATTCCAACTAATTTATTAGTATCATTTTTAATAACAGGCACTACAGATACATCTTCTTTTTTCATGATTCTTAAAGCATCTTCACGACTTCCTGGAACAGTAACATGAATAACATCTGTAGAGACTATATCTTTTACTTTCATCACTAACACCCTATTAATTTTTAAATAAGATTAAGTTTTAAATAGTATCTGGTAATTTTATAATTATTGTTATTAAATTTGAGAATCAATTTATTTTTTAAAAATATAATTATTCCTAATTATTTTTCTCACTTTAACTACCACATACTCTAATTATTTTTGTTATAAATATTTAACAAAACTAATATTCTTATTATGCATTTGTTAATATATCGTTTATCATTTAAATAATTATAGTATAATTAATAAAAAATTGCTCCAAAATCAAAATAAGGTTAATATATTTATCAAATAATTATATGAAAAATAGGAAGAATTATTAGTAAATAATATTATAAAAAATGAGTAAAAATAAAATAATTATTTAATAAAAGTTTAAAAAAAGGGTTTTTAAGTAAATAATCCAAAAATAAAATAATTAAAAAAAAGAGAAATTAGAATTTGAATAATTAAGAACCAGTTCTAAAAAGAACCAATTCTAAACAATTATTCAAAAACACAAGAATAATAAACTATTTAAAAAGTTCATTTAATACTATTTATTTAATATAATAATATGCTCATTAGAAAGGCAAATGAGCATATCAATCCAATAAATACCCATTAAAAAGGCAAATGAGCATATCGATTTAAATTAGAAAAGGATTTTACATTCCAATTCTTAATATTTCCTAAACTATTTCTACTACTTGTTGCATCAGCAGAATACCATACACCATCAACATAAATCTGAGCCCATACATGTCCAGTTACTAAACCACTAGAAAATGTACAACCTTTTCCATGTGAAAATCTTGCAGGTATATTTGCTGCTCTACAAAGAGCTACGACTAAGTTAGCTTGATCACAACAATTAGCAGATTTGCTAGTTAAAGTACCGGATGCTCCTTTTTTACTGTTAGAATAATAACTATAAGAGATATAATCCCTAACATAATTATAAATTGCTTCAGCTTTAGCCCAAGTTGTAGTTTTACCAGAAACTAACTTATTTGCTAAGTTTTTAATAGCTGAATTAAGAGCATCATTACCAGAAGATGTTAAATAAGCCTTTAATTGACTAGCAGTGAGGTTTGCAATCTCATTTAAACCAGCTTTATACTGTGAAGTATTTCCTTTTTTATTTACTGAAGGATAACCAGATGAACTGCTTCCTACACCATTAACATCACTTGCATCCAAACTTAAACTGTTAGCTAGTCTTTTATTAGATGAATAAAATACTAAAACTTTAGAAATGCCAAAACTATAGAGATTTGGAGAAACTGAACCTAAACTTGTATTAATATAATTTGGAAGTCTAGAGTTAGCATTTACATAAGATATCAAATTATTAGATAATTTAATATAATTTGCTTTAGTTAAATTACCATTAATAGAAGAACTGCTACTATTTGAATAACTAGAGCTAATATCTTTTAAAACTATATTAGCAGAAGATTTCCCTGAATTAATATTTACCAATGCTTGACTCATTAAATAAGTAAAGCTTGCAAAGTCTAATGAAATTCCATTAACAGAAACTGTTGATGAAACCTTAGCATTTTTTTCAACATAAGACTTTAATGTTGAAGATGCAGAGACAATCTGTGGAACAGTAAATACTGTTTTTGATTTAACATTTAAATTAACAGATCCAGAGGAAGAAGCATAAACATTATCTCCTCCAAATTTATAAGTTAAAATATATTTTTTAGGGGTGCTTACATCAATATTTAAACTTGCTGCACCCTTTGAGTCTGTAGTTTGACTATAATTTTTACCATTAAAACTTAGGCTGAGCTTTTTATTAGCTAAAGGATTTCCACTTGAATCTTTTAATGTGACTTTATAATTGCTTCCATTCATTATGGAACTTCCAGAGTTAGCAATATTAGTTTTAAGTTTTACAGATAACTTAATAGTGCCTGATGAGGAAGATGCATAATAGGAACTACCTGAATATTTATAAGAAAAACTATAAGTTTTTCCTGCTGCCGCATTTATAGTCAAACTAGCCTTACCTTTTGAATTAGTTTTTTTAGTGTATTTTTTCCCATTAAAATTAAAAGTAACAGTTTTGCCAGATAAAGCTTTAGCACTGGAATCTTTTAATTTAACAGTATATTTATTTCCTTTAATGATAGTAGTTGAGCTAGGGCCTGTTAAACTAGTACCCTTCTTTACTTTTAGCTTTACAAATCCAGAACTTGAACCATACTTACTATCTCCTGCATATTTGTAAGAAAGTTTATATGCATAGCCAATAGTAGAACTGATTTTTAAACCTACGGTTCCTTTAGAATTTGTAGTTTTCTTATAAGTTTTTCCTCTATAGCTAAGCTTTACAGTTTTTCCTGCTAAAGCTTTACCATCACTATCCTTTAAACTAATATAATATGTTTTACCTTTAGCAATTGAACTACCTGAATTTACAAATTTAGTTGGAGTTTTAACAAATAAAGATACAGTTTTAGAAGATTTTCCATAGTAAGAACTTCCAGCATATTTATAAGTTAATTTATATTTCTTATTAGGAGTTAAACTAATTTTTAAGCTAGCAACTCCTTTAGAGTTAGTAGTTTTGGTATAATTTTTGCCGTTTATTGTAAAAACAATAGTTTTTCTAGATAAAACTTTTCCTTTACTATTCTTTAAAGTAACTTTATATTTGTTTCCTTTAGTTATTGTAGATCCAGAACCACTTACAGCAGTAGCTCTTTTAATTTTAATACTAGCTGAACCAGCACTAGAACTGTAGTTTTTATCTCCAGCAAATGAGTAAGTTAATTTATAAGTTTTAGCAACTGTAGCTCTAATAGCTAAGCTAACCAAACCTTTAGAATTTGTAGTTTTCTTATATTTTTTACCATTAAAAGTTAAGCTTAGAGTTTTACCAGATAAGACATTACCTCTTGAGTCCTTTAATCTTAAATAGTAAGCTTTGCCATTAACAATAGAGCTACCAGAATTAACCAATGTTGTTGGAGTTTTTAGAATTTTTATATTTGCAGAATTTGAATAGTTCTCGTAATTAGAATCACCAGCATAAGAATAATAAATCAGATAATTTCCAGGACTTGCATTTAATAATAAACCAGCGACTCCATTTGAATTTGTAGTTTTTGTATATTTGCTTCCATTAAATCTAAAAGTTATTGATTTTCCAGATAATAACTTCTTAGAGTTTGTATCCTTTAAAGTGACATAATAATAACCACCTCTTAGAACAGAAGTACTTGAAGCTTCTATAACAGTAGTGTTTTTTGTATTTCTTCTTGTAGAATTTCCTACATCATTTAAAGAATTATTTACTACTGAAGAACTTAAAACACCAGCTGAAGAATTTCCTCCACTAACTGAAGAACTTGAAGCATCTGTAGAAGAGTTATTTACACCTATTGAACTAATATCGTAAGAATTACTATCAGAATTAGTAGGACTAATTGAATTTATAGAACTCTCATCACCATTAGAAACATCAGAATTTGTTGAGCTTATATAACTATCAGAACCAGTAGAACCAGTAGAACTAATAGAACTAGCAGAACCAGCAGAACCAGCAGAACTAATAGAACTAGCAGAACCAGTAGAACTAATAGAACTAGCAGAACTAATAGAATCATCAGAATTTTCACCATCATCATAAGTAGAAACACTACTTAGTGAATCATAACTATTTAAAATATTTGAATCTTGATTATCACTGCTATCACTAACATTATTTGCAGAAACACTTGCTATTGAAAGAATAAACAAGGCCATTAATACTGCAAAGAATGTCTTGCTTTTTATCAGAATTGTTTCACCTCAATACATTAAAAAAGTAAGAATTAATATAATAAAAATTATATTAATAATGGTTTTAAGAAAATAATTAACTTGATTAATTATCTACTTTTTAAACAAATTTCTTTTTAATATAATTTAATCATTAAAAATCAAGAAAAATTGGGCTTAATTTGCTTAAAGCTTTTAATATTTCTTTTTTAATGTTGTTTAAAAATTAGATTTAATATTATATAAATCTTTTTATTAAAAATTAAAAATTTAACAAACTTATAGGGCTTTAAATTATAAAAAAAATAATGAAATTAAGTAAAAATAAAAAGACATAATTTAAACTCTGTAATTTAATCATATAATTAAAAAATCAAAGTTAAATCAAAAATAAACCAAATAAATATGATAAAAATAAAAAAGATTAAATTGTCCCCTATTAGATTAAATAAGATTAGATTATAATTATTTTATTTAAATATAAGTAAATAAAAGTATTTTAATAAAAATATGCTCGTATTATCTTAATTTAATAAAAAAAGGCACAGCCAAAAGTTTTTTAAAGCCAGATAGATAAACTTTAAAAGAATGATAAGGCATATCCAAAATTGCCCCATTATTAGAATTACTTTAAATGAAAATTCACTCTTTAAACAATAAAGCAATGATAATCTATTGATTATATTAAAAATAACTAATTTAAAAGAAAATAAGGAAATATTTGAAAATTTTAAAAAAATGATTGAAAAAGATAGTAATGATTACTAAAAAATTAATAAAAAAATAGGATAAAAACTATTATAAAATAATTAAAAAAATATGAAAAAAACTATTATAAAACAATTAAAAAAAAAAAAAAAAAAAAAAAAAA